>JAUXII010000020.1 GCA_030621075.1 Lentimicrobiaceae bacterium | reverse complement strand
GGGCAGAAGATAAGGACACTGGTGGATGAAGAGCAGGCGGCAGGGGAATATTCCATACATTTTGACGGCTCTGATTTTCCTGGTGGTATCTATTTTCTCAGGTTGCAGGTGGGGGATTTGGTGGAGACAGTGAAGATGGTTTTGATGCGGTAAAATCCACGTTTACAGGGGTTCCTTCGTGCGCCTTAGTGGTAAAATAAGGGTTTTCACAAAGGAGCACGAAGATGTAAGGCCTATAGCTGTGGCCGAGAAGCGAAAAGAGAAAAAAAAGAGCAGATAACTAAAAAAACAGGCCGGAAAACCGGCCTGCCTGCAAAAGATCAATATATTTGACGAACTACCGCAAATAGATAGTTCTGGTGACTCCATTTACAGTAATGGTGGCTATATTATCGCATTCGCCATCGCCATAATCCAGTATCCTGACAGGCTTGTTGCCCGGCGTAAATTCGAAGGTCCCACTGACCATATGCCTGCAACCAATTTCTTTTCTGAGCGGATTTGTAATGACCATAGTAAAGCTGAATCCACCGGTAGATGTGCCGCTTGCAGTACCGGTAATAAGATACACATCGTCAAAGCGGTAAAAAGTATCTTCGCCGGCTATCCACTCGCGTTCACGAAATGAACTCCAGGTAATTTCTCCATTGCCATTGGCTTTAATGATCTGGCCTACCACTTCAATAATATAATACAGATTATTATTTTCATTCCTTCCGGCATTGATTACAACTTTTGAACCCAACACCTGATTGTTATTTACAAAATAACTGGCAAAAGTGTGGGTGATTACAGTACCTTCCTGGCGGTAGGGCCCAGTGAATGTTACTATGATCTTTCCTCTTCTGTATCTTCCATCAGGACATAAACAGTTTTGATCACCAAAATCAATGGTAATGACTTTCGGAAAACTGCTCGTATCAAATGTAATGGTTGCACACCCTCCTATTAAGTCACCTTCATTTAGGCCGGATTTATAACTACTGCCCATATTGTATGCCTCATCAGCAATATTTGAGACATTGTTAAAGATTCGTTCAACATCTGAATTGTCCTGGGTTGCTGTAATATCGTCGTCCAGGCCCTGTGTTTCGTCTTTGTTACAACTTGTAAAAAACAGACCGCCTAAGAAAAGGCTTGCTGCGATTAGATAAAATAATTTTTTTGTGTTCATGATTTCAAATTTTTTTGTTTATACTTTTTTTGATGGATCTCATTTCTATACCGATTAACATTCTATTCACCCTACCTTTTCAGAATTAAAATATTCAAGAAATTTAAAAAATTAACTTTTCGGAGGGGAGTCTAACTTAATAGATTTTCGACTTCAAACTCTGCATGAATAATGCAGGTTAGGCACTTAAAAAGTAGGGTAAAACAGAAATTATGCGGTACAATAGTAAAAATGCATTGTTAAATGAATTCTTTTGCTATGATTTAAACCTTTATGTTGTTTGATTTTTTACTTTTGATTATCTAAAATAAAATCACCGTTTTGACCAGGGAAAGGTTTAAAAGTATATTTGATGAGCATTTTGATTCTGTGAGGAATTATATTTTTTATCGCTCAGGCGACACAGAACTGGCAACCGATATTGCACAGGAAGCCTTTATGCGCATCTGGGAAAAGCAATTGGATCCTGATAAGGGAAAAGCAAAAGGATTGCTGTTTAAGATTGCAGGAGATTTGTTTGTTAGTAGTTACCGCAGGCAAAAAGTAGCTTTAAATTATACACTAAGCTTAAAGCCAAGTGATGATGGAGGTTCTCCGGAGGATCAAATGCAATTTGAAGAGTTGAAGGTACGATATGCTGATGCATTGAAAAAACTCCCGGAAAAACAGCGTGTGGTTTTTTTGATGAGCCGCCTTGAAGAATTAAAGTATTATGAAATAGCGGAGCGATTGGAAATAAGTATAAAAGCAGTGGAAAAGAGAATGAAACATGCGCTGGCTTTTTTACGTCAAGCATTGGGCCAATAAATGAGTAATAAGGAAATAAATAGCAGGTACCGGTTAAATCAAGATCTTGATTCCAGCCAATTTTTTTCGAAGGTAAAAATACCCTATGAAAAATCGACAGAGGATATCTGGAATTTGATGGAGGACAAATTGGCGGAAAAACCTGAGCCACGGATTGTCAGATTTCAGCTTAAACGGATAGGTTTTGGCATCGCTGCTACTATTCTTTTGCTATTGGGGATTGCTTCCATTCTTCGGTTTTATACCCGGACAATTGAATGTCCCCGTGGCCAGCATGTTCAGCATGTAATGCCGGATGGATCCACCGTTGAAATGAATGCTGAATCATTTCTGGCCTATCATCCATACTGGTGGCATCTGTCCAGAAAAATTGATTTTGAAGGAGAAGCTTTTTTTGAAGTAACGGAAGGAAAATCATTCGAGGTTTTGTCTGAGAATGGAAAAACCATTGTACTGGGCACCAGTTTTAACATCTTTTCACGTGGAAAAAGCTACAAAGTGTCATGCCTTAGCGGGAATGTTAAGGTTATATCGAATACCCACAAAGATGTTATACTCAGCCCGAATTATAAAGCTGAAATTTTTCAGAATGGAGAGATTAAAGTACAAAAACTGAAAGAACCTGCCCTGGAAATTACATGGACCTGTAATATGTTCCTATTTACGGCATCACCGCTACCTGAAGTGTTTAAAGAGATAGAACGCCAATACAATATTAGAATAATTACTGCTACCAGTGCCAATCATATATACACCGGAAACTTCTCAAAAGATAATTCTATAGAAACGGTTTTGGATTTAGTATGTAAACCTTTTGGCCTTAGCTTTGTCAAAACATCGGATAACAAATATCAAATAACTCCAAAAATAGGTAGTGGTGATTAAACGAATCCTGTTTATTCTATTTATAGTTTGTTTTGCCATTCTGTATTCTTCCGGTCAGGAAATTGACATCAGGGCGGATAACCGGCCTCTGAATGTAGTATTGACTGAGTTAAGAGATACTTACCAGGTTCAACTTTCATTTGATGACCGGCAATTAGCAAAGTATAAACTCACACTGAATGACAGCTTTGCTACTGTTGATGCTGCTGTTGATGCAATAATTACCGGCTTCCCTCTTAATTATGAAAAAAGCGGGGATGTTTACATTATTTTTCATGTGAAGAAATCCAGAAAAACTGTGCGATACCATCTTGCCGGGCAGGTTATGGAGGCCACAACCCTCGAACCTCTGCCCTTTTCACATGTTATTATCAATAATATGGGAACTGTAACTGATTTGAAAGGATCTTTTGCTTTCGTTTCTGAAACAGATAGTGTTTTTCAGGTAAAAGCATCTTATCTGGGTTATTATATAAATGATACAATACTTGCTGCAGGTGTAGGCCATAAAATATTGCTTATACCTTCAAGCATCGGTCTTTCGGAAATAGTTATTAAAGAGCGGGCGATCGAGAAAGCAATGCAAATCGGAAACCAGGCGGGGGTAATGAAACTCAATCATAAAGTGGCCAACTTTTTGCCAGGTTATGGTGATAATTCAGTGTTTAATTTATTGCGGTTACAGCCTGGGGTGCTGGCATCGGGTGAGCAGACAAACGAGCTGATTATATGGGGAAGCTACGCCGGACATAGCCAGGTTTTGTTTGATGGATTTACTATTTACGGGCTAAAGAATTTCAATGACAATATAAGCGCATTCAACCCTTTCGTAGCAAAAGACCTGGAAATATTTAAAGGAGGGTTTGATGCCAGCCTGGGTGAAAGAGTAGGGGGAATTGTAAATATTACCGGCAAAAACGGAAGCACAAGTGATCCATCCTTTACATTTTGTATTAATAATATGACCTTAAACGGAATTATGGAGGTTCCACTGTTCAAAACCAGCTCTTTGCTGGTTTCATTCCGGCAGACATATTATAACTTATACGACCCCAAAGATTTTAGTTTCTCCACCCAAAACCCAAACAATCCGGTTGATATCAGGGTGGTTCCTGATTACATGTTCCGCGATATAAATATTAAATATTCAGCACGAATACGAGACAGGGACCTGTTTTATATCAGTCTGTATGGAGGCCGTGATCAATTTGAATATACCATTGACCAACAGGTTTTTTCAAGCATGGTTTATAAAAATACAAAGGAAAAAAACAGGCAAACAGGAGGTTCAATATTTTATGGAAAGACATGGAGGAACGGAAACACTTCAAATTTTACCCTTGCCATGTCAAAATTGAATTCTCAATATTTTGATATTTACCAGATCGAAAAGCTGATCAGCCAGGAAACGGAGTTTAAATCAGATGAAAATACGAGCAATGGAATAGATGAATTTACAGTCCACGTTGATAATCGTTTTGTGATCAACGAGAGCCATACACTGGAAGGCGGAATAGGACTAATTGTCAACAAAATGGAGATGACAGAGGATACTTTCAATGTAACTGAAGTAGATGTGGAAGCTGAATCGGGGCGATTAAACTTATTTTTGCAGGACCGGATGTCATTAGGGCCAAATGTGAGTTTGACAGCAGGCTTCAGAACTAATTATGGAGCAACGCTAAAACAGATGTATTTTGAGCCCCGTATTTCCTTTGCCATTCGCCCCAATGATTTCTGGACATTCACCATGGCCTGGGGAAAATATAATCAATTTATTTCAAAAACTTCAATAGTGGATGAGTTGGGGAATTACAGATACCTGTGGACTGTTTGTGACAACGAAAACATACCGGTACTAAGGGCAACACATTATGTCGCTGGTTTGTCGTTTCAAAAAAACAACTTCACTTTCAACCTTGACGGGTACTTTAAGAATACTTACGGTCTTACACGCTATATAAGAATACTGGTGCTGAATTTCGAAGATATTTTTGAAGGAGAAGCCAGGAGTTATGGCATTGATATTATGGTGAAAAAGGATTTTAAAAGGCATTCTGGCTGGGTTGCATATACTCTTGGAAAAACAGAGGAGCATTTTAGTTATTTTAGAGATAATAAATTCAGAAGGGCACCTCAGGATCAACGACATGAGTTGAAAGTTGCTGCATTGCTCAATTTTGATCCCATATTTTTTTCAGCAAATTATGTATTTGGGTCAGGATTCCCTGAAAACGCATCGTATCAGCCCAGCGAAACCCCTGACAACCTTCGCTACAGCCGGCTTGATGTTTCGATAATATATGCATTTCTAGACCGCAAGGTGAGAGGTGAGGTTGGCTTATCCGTCCTTAATGTGCTTGATACAGAGAATATCAAATATGCCAATTTTGAGCGCATACCATCTTACCTTACCAATTCCATCAACATACACGCTGAAGCCATCCCTTTTACACCGGCATTGTATTTGAAGTTTGCGATGTAAATTAATAATACGATTGAGGCCCATCCGGGCGATGGATCAAAGGTAGAAAACCTTCTCTCCTGTCATTTAACTGGCTGCAATTATTTCCCAATCCCACCTTCGGGATACCCGAAATCAAATACAAGATTCCAGTCGGCAGTCGACAGTCCGCAGTAAAGTAGTGTTGAGCATTTATGATATGCATGGGCAGAAGATTAGGACGCTGGTGGATGAGAAACAGATTGCAGGGGAATATGTGGTGCGGTTTGATGGGGCTGATTTGCCTGGTGGGATCTATTTTCTCAGGCCTCAGGCGGATTGACAATTAAAACTTGACAACCCCCTCAAAATTCATTAATTTTATGCTTTAATCAATATCGCTAAAATGAAAAAATTCATTGCTCTCTTATTAATCTTTTCTGTAACATCCAATGTTTCGGCGCAACTGGAGTTTTATAATGATCAGGAAAACTCTAATTCAAGGTATGAAAACCTGTTTCAATCATTTCAAAATAAAATACTCCAGTATCGACAGAATATACGCGGTGTTGATCCAACCTGGTTTGAACAATATATGGTCGATTTTCAGGAGGAAACGCTTTATCCAGGCATGTCGGTCTGTTTTCTGAGAGATGGGAATGTTTACTGGAAAAATCACTATGGCATGGCAGATATTGAAGGATCCAGACCGGTGACTGATCAAACAGCCTATACACTGGCTTCCATTTCCAAAACAATCATGATAACTGCAGTGATGCAGTTGTATGAGCAGGGAATGTTTGATCTGGATGACGATATCAGTGATCATATCCCTTTCCTGGTTCGAAATCCTAATCATCCTGATGATGTGATCACTATCAAGCAATTAATGACCCATACCTCCTCAATTGCAGACAACTATAGCGTGCTAAATGCAGTTCTCTTTGTGGGTGGGGATAATCCCATTGCCCTCGACACCTTCCTTCAGGGATACTTTATTGAAGGAGGAGAATATTACAATACCAATAATTATTACACTTATGTTCCCGGAGGAACATATAGTTATTCAAATGTTGGTTCCTGCATATTGGCATACATGGTAGAATGCTATACCGGCCTGGACTTTGAAACCTATTGCCAGGAAAATATTTTTGGTCCCCTGGCAATGGAAGAGACCTCCTATTTATTTGCAAACCTTGATCCTCAAAACCTTGCCACGCCCTATACCATCCAGGGGAATAATGTGATCGTTACACCGCAGACGACATGGCCCATCTACCCGATCGGAAACCTGAAGACAAGTGCGGTGCAGTTAGCTAAACACCTGGGAATGTATATGAATTATGGAGCCTACTCTAATACAACCATTCTCGACAGTACAACTGTTGAACTAATAACAGATTTGCACTATACAAACAATGTAAATGTTTTTATGGGTCTGATCTGGTTCATAGATCCCTACCCATGGTTTTATAGTCATACAGGTCGCTGGTATGGTTTCAACACCATTTATGGATACAACAAAGAGGAAAATTATGGTATGATTTGGCTTTCTAATGGTGACAATTATAATGCTCTCGTCAGTGGGCAGGTATATGAATTCTGGTACAATCTTATTCTCTATTCAGCGCAGTATGAGCCCTTTTCTATCGAATCATTGACAATAAACGACACAGATGGTGATGGGATCCTTGAGCCCGGGGAGAATGTTGATTTGTATCCTGGAATCAGAAGCATTACCAATATCAACAATACTGCTGAGAATGTTACGATCACGCTATCTACAGATAGTCCTTATGTAAGCTTTACAGGTGACTCGATCATTAATTATGGTAATATCAATTACCTGGAAGAGATCCAAAACATGGAAGATCCAATAAGCTTCCATATAGGTGATGATTTGTTACCCGGGAATGTTGAATTCAATATTATTTATAATTGGGATGAAAATAAGCAGTATCACACGACAATGGAACTATTTGCAGGGCAGGCTGATATCCTTCTTGTGAGCGATGAGCGGGACAATCGTGGCAAATTCATCCAGACAACGGGTTGGTACATGGAAGCGTTGGATTCTCTGGAATATATATCTCGGCTGTACGATCTTTTTGTTTATGGAAATCCTTCAGTTGATTTTTTGAATAATTTTAATGCCGTTATCTGGTTTACCGGTTATGATGAGGACAGCACGCTCACCCAGGAAAACCAACAGGTACTTGCCGAATATCTGGATAATGATGGCAGGCTTTTCCTTTCAGGGCAGAATATCAGTCAGGACATTCAGGAGAGTGACTTTCTTTCAAATTACCTTCATGTTGAACATATTGAAGATAGCTGGAGTGGAATTTCGATTATCCGGGGAATTGACGATGATCCTGTTGGAAACGGATTAATCCTGCAAATAGATCTGGGTGACGCAGCAGGGAATCAGTATTCAATGGATGTAATAGAACCAATAAACGGAGGAGAAAAATGTTTCGGTTATTTTCCCCAGCTTTCCGGTGCCGGCATACGATATGAAAATGGCGGTTATAAAACGGTGTTTTGGGGATTTGGATTTGAGGGGATCAACACCATGGATATGCGTGTGGAGGTTATGAAGCGTGTTCTGGAATACCTTGATGTATACGTTGGTGTTGCAGAGATGCCAGTTCAAAGTTCAATGTTTAAGGTTCAATGTTATCCAAATCCCTCCCATGGGATATCCGATATACGATATACGATTAACGATATGCGATTTGTTAGTTTGAGGGTGTTTAATATACATGGCAAAGAGATCAGGACGCTGGTGAATGAAAATCAACCGGCAGGAGAATATTCGGTACGGTTTGATGGTTCTGAATTGGCTGGTGGGATTTATTTTCTCAGGTTGCAGGTGGGAGACCGGGTTGAGACCGCTAAGATGGTTTTGGTTAGATAGTATCTAAACGAGAAGCGAAAAACGAAAAGAGAGAAGCGAGAGCCGGTAGCCAGTAACTGGCAGGCAGTTGGCAGTCGGCAGTTGGCAGTTGGCAGTCGGCAGTCGGCAATGAACCTTGAAGCTACAAACCTTTAAAAATATCAACTTATCTACAAATCATCCCATTTAAATAATTATAAATATCTTTGCAGCCGCTTCAATGTGAAGTATGGTGTTTTCACCTGAATCTTGAAGATAAAATTACGTGTAATATTCTAATCTTGAAACTATTATGAGAAAAACATTTCTGGCAATCAGCATCTTAATCATTTTTACAATATCAACTATTGCTCAACAAAATTGGGTGAGTTTTTACGGAGGTGATGAAAAACTTCCTGAAATAACAGTTGTAGAATCAGATAATTCAAAACTTATTCTGGAGATCTCTATTCCCGGAATGTATGTTACTGCTATTTCGGAAGAGGGCCAAACATGGCAAAAACTTGAATTAATCGAGTTTCAAACAACACATGATGTTGGCCTGCCGGAACTCCCTATGATCAATGAGATTATCGGAATT
>JAUXII010000203.1 GCA_030621075.1 Lentimicrobiaceae bacterium | reverse complement strand
GGGCTGGGACTTTGTTAATGATGACAACGACCCCAATGATGATAATTCCCATGGCACTCATGTAGCAGGCATAGCAGCAGCGGAAGGGAACAACGGGATAGGCATTTGCGGGGTAGCTTGGAATACAAGGATAATGCCTGTTAAGATGCTACAAAGTTCAGGTACAGGATCCTCATCAGATCTTGCCAGTGCCATTGAATATGCTTCAAATAATGGGGCAACGGTGATCAATATGAGTTTAGGATCGTATGGTGAATCATTAACTGTAAAAACAGCTTTGGAAAATGCCTATGCAGGTACTGGAACAGGTGGTGGGAGTATGCTGGTGGCAGCTGCAGGCAATAACGGATTTAAAGTTGATCCACCTTTTCCGCCATTTCCTATCTATAAACCAATGTATCCTGCTTGTTATTCATTTATAATTGGAGTTGAGGCATCTACCTCATCTGGAGCCAGGGCTGTATTCTCAAATATGGATCTTACCGGTCCTGTTTTTTATACAAATTCATGGGGACATAATTACGAAATTAAGGCACCAGGTGTTGGAATTATCAGTTGCAAACCCAATGGGAATTATTGGCAGAAGAGTGGAACATCAATGTCTTCACCAATTGTTGCTGGTGCAGTTGCATTAATGCGTCAATATCAACCCACTCAATCAGGGGAACAGATTTTTGCCAAATTGATAAAGGGAGCAAATTCCGGGTTATTGGACATATACAATAGTCTCATTATAGATCTTATACCAGACCTGTATTATATTGATTATACCATTGTGGATACATTTCCAGGATGTGATGGCGATGGTGTTGCAGATGCCGGCGAAACCATTGAATTATATCTTACTGTGAAAAATGCAGGTGGACAAGCTGATAGTGTTTGGTCAAATATCAGGTTTGCACAGTTTGAAGATACCACAACAGCAATTATTATAGATAGTACAAGTTTTATTGGGAGTATGTCTGCTTATGCCACATTAACAGGTGAACTTGACCCGTTTAGAATTGAAATTGATCCTGATGTGGTTAATAATAGAGATATTGTGTTTGAATATGAGATAGGAGCAGCAAATCACAATTCGTTTACTGATGAATTAATTATTAATGTGCAGAATGCATTCGAATTATCTGGATCATATTCAGGATTAATGCATTTAACTGTAAATAAGTTATATATCGTTACAGAGAATGTCGCATTCGACTCATTGATAATTGAACCTGGAACAACAATTCATTTTCAGGAGAATACAGGATTAACATTCCTTTATCTTATTTCAAAAGGTAATAAGGATTCTCTAATTTGCTATACAGGCGTAAATCAAGCATACTGGCGAGGACTATCTAATCAAGGGAATGAAATTGTAGAACTTGAATATTGTCAATTTGAATATATGGGTTCACGACATAGACCTTTTAATGATATAAATTCAGTTACGAATTGTGTATTTCAATTTAATTGGCTTGAAAGATTAGATAATATAGGTTCTATCATAAATTGTGTATTTAAAAATAACAATTGTTCTTTTTATTCTAATAATATTGGAGTAAATACTATTTTTGACAAAAATACAATAGTTAATAATAACAATATTGCCAATAGTATTGTTGAGGCTAATGATGATATTACAACCCCAAGAGAAAATATATTCCTAAACAATGAAAATTATTCTTTTTCTTTTTTTAGTGCGAACTGGGGTTTTTATACATTACCACCTAATTATTGGGGTACGACCAATCCTGATATAATTGATGATATGATATATGACTTCAACGATGATGACGCATTCCCTGTAGTTAATGGAGCAGACAGTGCACTTATTATTCCTCCCCAAGAATGTCATGGTATTGTTGGTAAAATCGAAGTAAATGACATCTTAGTTAATAAATATGACAATCCCTATAATTCTCCCACAGGATTAGGGGTTGTCGGAGCAGAGACATTAAAATTTGATGTTTATTTCAATCGGGCAATGGATACGGCTTTTACTCCATTGTTAACCTTTGGCGTAAGAGAACCTTATACACAACACATTGTAGCAGATAGTGCAAGTTGGAGTGCAGACTCTACAGTATGGACAGCCTATCATACTGTAGGACTGGAAACAGGTGATGGGATCCAAAGAGTAAGGGTTTATGGTGCCAGAGATACTGATCATTTTGAAATACCTATTGAGAATTCCAGGTTTGAATTCGTTATCCAAGCAGCAGGAGCTGCATCAATAGATTTTATTGCTACGGCTGGCATCGGCAAGGTAGACTTGGAATGGCCACCAGCCAATACCCCGGATGTTCTGGGATATAACCTTTACAGGTTTTATAATCTCACAGACACCACATACAGCGATACAACCATGATTAATACCGAACTGATTCTTGATACCTTGCACACAGATTTCAATGTTATCCCGGATACAACTTATCATTATTTATATACTATTTTAGGAACCGACATGGACGAAAGCGATTACTCCAAAAAAGTTACAGCAACCCCATTTGATGCAGCAAATGGCGATGCCAATGGAGATTTGTCAGTTAACGTCTTGGACATTACCACCATCGTATCCTACATGCTCAACCAAAATCCAACGCCTTTCCTGTTTGATGCAGCAGATGTGAATTATGATGGAGAAATCAATGTGCTGGATATTATTGGATTGGTGCAGTTGATTTCTGGGAATAAGTCAGCTCCATTAACTGCTTTTATTGATATTAGTGATCAAAAAGCTTTTTATGAGATAATTGATAATAAGTTGTTACTTGAGAGTGATGGAAATGTGGCCGCCTTACAGTTCAATTTAGGACTAAAAGGCAAGGATTTTCTCCCCCAATTGGGGGAGATGTCCGAAGGACAGAGGGGGCAGGTACAAAGTTTAGAAAAACTAAAAATATTTAGCAAACTAAAAGGTTTTGAATTTGCTTATGGTGTAGTTGATGATCATATCATCGGAATCCTTTTCAGCCTCACCGGTAAAGAAATCCCGGCAGGTTATCAGGAATTATTTAGGTTTGAAGGAATTAATGCAGAAAATATAGAAATAATTAATATATTTGGTGGAGACCTAAACAGTGATTATGTTCCGGTACTCAAAAAAGGACAACAGGTAAATCTACAAACACCGGATGATTATGATTTGAAAGTTCAACCTAATCCTTTTACAAACTCAACTATCATCAGTTGGCAGTTGGCAGAGGATGCGATGGTAGATATTTCGATATATGATTTGAAAGGAAGAAAGATAGCCAATATAATCAACAAAACGCAGTCAGCAGGAAACTATAGCGTGACCTGGTCACCAAACAACATCAAACATCAAACGTCAAACGTCAAACTAAATTCCGGTATCTATATCTGCCATTTGGAAGCAAAAACAAAAGACAGAACAATAACAAAAGATGTGAAAATAATATTGATGAGATAAGACCTCACCCCTTGATCCCCTCTCCAAAAAGAGAGGGGAAGTTCTAATCGGGTTTTGGTAAAAAACGAAAGTTATTTG
>JAUXII010000264.1 GCA_030621075.1 Lentimicrobiaceae bacterium | reverse complement strand
CCCTTCATGAATATGGATGACACAATGTTTGGTTTTTTAATTTAATTGTTAATAACCATATTTGAAAAACGTACTCAATTTTCTACATTTATAATGTGAAGCAAAACGGAGGCTGGCTCTGATGAGGAGCAACCAACCTAGGGATAACTTCATCAATTAAAAAAGTTTGGGGGCAAGAGTTTTTCTTTTCCCATTTTTTGGTTCAAATTTATCAATTTTTTTTTATTTGCCATACCTAAAAAAAACCTTTCCTGGTTTTTATGTTCTATTCAACTTTCTTTACAATAAATACAGGACGTTTGTCTTCTTGGAGTTTCTGTGTCCAACGAGCAAAATCAACTGGTGTTCTCCAGCCCAATTTTTGTTTTGGCCATACAGTATTGTTTTGGTCAGCAATTTTTTTTAACACCCTGTTTAAGTGGGATTGCCCTTTTATGTCAAAGTCATTCAGGTATTCATTCTTGACTATTCCATTGACTCTTTCTGAGAGTCCATTCTCCAAACAGTTTTTTGCCTGGCTAGGCCTTATTCCTGCTTTTCGCAACATCAACTGAAAGGCATCGCTGCGGTATTGCATTCCGCCATCAGTATGTATTATCATTTTATTATTGAACTTTTTTTGTTTACAGTATTTTAGTACTTGGCGCAAACACTTTTCGGCATTGAGACCCAACATGTTTTTGCTACCATTTATCCCTTTGATTTCGAGAGTATAAAGATCAGTAAAAATAAATATGAAATAGACAACCGAACCTACTTTGTAATATGTGATGTCGCCTACGATAACTTGGTTTGAGCCAGTTACTGACATGCCCTCTATAAGGTTGTCGTATTTGTGGTGGTGCCCCCGGGAATCTGTGGTTTTTATAAAACTCCTGTAAGGCCTCAGCGCATATCCCATCCTGCTCATTTGTGTTTCAAACCGGTTAACCCCAATCAACCCATTTAGGTTATTCTTGTGAAAGATGGCTCTTAAACCAGCCCTGGATTTAATGCCTCTTTCATTTTTGACCAACTGCTCTAATTCGCTTAACAACACAGAGTAACTGTGTTTAATTTTCAGGCGTTTATAATAGGCTTGGCGTGATATGCTTACCAAATCAGTCAGTTCCGTTACAGGATAACCTTTTAATGCTAAATTCATCATTGCTTGGGTTTGTGTTTTTTTTCGACATCAACCCCCTGAGACTCACTCACTAGTTTTACTATTTCCTTATAGTAATCCAACTCCATCTGCTTTCTCCCCAATGCCTGTTCCAAATCCCTGACTTGCTTGAACAGCTCTTGGGTCTTTTGAGCCTCTGATATCTTTTCTACTACAACTCGGTCACCTCTGGCAATAGTGGAGTATTTTTTTTTCCAATTATATACTGCCGTTTCGCTGACATCATAAATCTTACTGACTTGTTTTACCGTGATTTTTCCCTCTTCAATAAGTTTTGTTTTTTCCTTCTTAAATGCAGTACTAAAAACCCTGAAACTGCCATTAATTTTTCTTTTCATCGCGTCTAATTTAAAAGTTTTAAACTAAACTTCGTGTAAACCTATATCATGAAGTAACAATTTCTCATTTCTCATTTCTCATTTGAAATTTTTTCCACAAACCCTGCTTGATTCAGTGTAACGAATTAATCACCTGAACACCAATCAGTTCATCATACATCAACCCGGGTTTACGATAATAAACCAGGATCAAATAATCATTCTCGGTATCAAAGTGATTTCCTTCAATTTTTGACATAGTGCCATGTTCGCTTCCATTCTCCAAATAAATGATAAGATAATTATAATATCCTTCTTTTAAATACAAGCTTGCTTCATATCCTGATTTTTCAGCATTGTAATTCATCAATCCCTCTTTCGTAAATTGCCAGTGCGTAAATGCACCCATAATATATAAGTTGCCGTCGGCAATAGGAGTGGAGTAAGGTAGGAAAAAGTGAACCCATGTATAATCACATTCAATAGCTATATCCGTTGCATCCTCGCAACTGATTAAGCGTTTGCCATTAATATCCTCATCGAATGTATATGTTTTATGCGACCTGATTTTGTCATCCCATAAAAAAACGTGGTTCTGTTGATTTACATAACCAAAAGATTGTATTCTTGGTGAACGGTATTTCTGACTTTTAATGTCAAAATTCCTGAATTCATTGCCGGCATCAAATATATTTTCTTTGTCATAATTATAATCCAGTTCGTCGCCAATGATTAGCTTGGGTTTTAAGTTGGTAATCGCATTATCCCATCTGTTATTTTGCAAGATCATAACATGCAGATTTCTATAGGGCTCCACAATAGAGTAAGTACTTGTGTTGATAACAAAATCAATTTCCTGCCGGTAATTCCTGTCAGAAATATCTGAAGCTCTTTTTACTCTTCCTTCAATATTTACTTTTGGATCTAATACCATAAATCTCATGGTAAAAGCAATATTTGACTCATCTGAAATATATACTTTCAAAATATAGTTTCCGGATAATGAAAACGTAAGGTCTCTGCCGGGAATGAACAACTTATAATGTGTAAAGGACTGAATGGTATTAAATGAGAATTTATAATCATCAATGTTGTCTTCCATAAACCCGGTAATATATTCGTTCTGGAAAAGATCACTTTCAAGCCAGTTGGCATCACAATGAACAATCGTATAGCGATAATCTTTAACACCTGCTTCCAGGTCGTCAAACGAGACTTGCAACAGGTTCTCAGAATTTAACCTGATTATTGGCGGACTTAGCTGATCACCCTCAAGATGGATCAGTACGGTTTTTATGTGGTCAAGATAAATGTGGTCGTTGTTTCTTATATAATTCGATGTATAATAGTCAATATCCTGCTGACCATTCGATGGCCCTGATGCCAATGAAAAGACCAAATATGCAATTAATAACTTCATCCAATAAGCAATAGAAAGTTTA
>JAUXII010000029.1 GCA_030621075.1 Lentimicrobiaceae bacterium | reverse complement strand
AGCTCGATTGTATTGTATAATGTAGCCCTGCTAACTCTGTACTTATTGTTTCTCATCCTGATGTACAAAGTTTCAATATCAAAATGACCTACCGTAGCATATATTTCCTTTAAGATAGTGTATCGTTCAGGCGTTTTTCTATGACCATTTTTTTCAAGGTAGTCGGTAAATATCTTCCTCACTGATTCCAGGGTTGTCTTTTCATTATCTATATCCTTCATGGTGAAATTTTTGTGTAAAGATAATGAAAAAAATTTTATTAATATTTGGTTTAAATAAAAATAATTAAAATTTACAATAAAGGGAGTGAATAATCATCTGTATATGAACTACCTGGCTGTTACAATATTTTTTCATCCATCCGGTCAACACGTATCACCCTTTTAACAGGCTTTAGTTTCTTCAAATGGTTGATCAAATCATGCAGGCTTTTAGTATCATAAACGTAAAGCATAACAATCCCATTCGACATCCCATCATGGCTTTCAAGATGAAACGAGCGGATATTAAGATCCAGCTTCTCTGTTATGATCTTGGTAATATCATTAATAAGTCCCTTTTCGTCAATACTGGTTATCTTAATACCAGCAAGAAAAGCAATCGATTCTTTGTTTCTCCATTTGGCCTTTACGATTCTATTTCCATATTTCGACATAAGTTGAATGGCAATTTCACAATTTGTTCGATGAATTTCGATTTGATTTTTTGAGATCATAAAACCAAACACATCATCACCAGGGATTGGATTGCAGCAATCAGATATAACATGCTTTATTTTACTGATATCACTTTCAAGAATCAATGATTCAGGATTTTGGCTGATTTTCTCAGCAATTGTTTCATCAAGTGTTTTTGGCCCGCCCGGTTTTGATCTGGTAAATGGCCTGGTTAACAATCCCAAAATCCCCCATCGTTCAACCTCATGAAAACAAGCCTTTAATTCCTTCATTGTAAAAGAGCCGGTAGCTACCAGGTAATACAATTCATTAACACCCCGTATATTATAATACTTTTGAATGCGAATCAGATTCAACTTATGAAAATCAATCCCAATTTGATTAAATAACTCCATAAGCATTTCTTTCCCTTTACCGGCATATTTCCGTCTTTCAGTTTTTATAGCCTCTTTTATCCTTGATTTTGATTTTGCGGTAATAACAAAATTCAACCAATCTTCTTTCGGGATTTGCTTTTTCGAAGTTATTATTTCCACCTGGTCTCCGTTATTAAGCTTATAACTCAAAGCAACCAGCTTATGATTCACCTTAGCCCCAATACATTGATTACCTACTTCTGTATGAATACTGTAAGCAAAATCAAGGGCCGTGGTTCCAACAGGTAAGGTTTTTATATCTCCTTTCGGGGTAAAAACAAATATCTCATCAGAAAAAAGGTGAAGTTTAAAATCATCAAGGAAGTCCAGTGCATCCGATTCAGGTGTTTTAAGCATCTCGGTAAGCCTGTTCAGCCAATGGTCAAGAGCCGACTCGGCTGATGATTCATTTTTGTATTTCCAGTGGGCGGCATAACCTCTTTCCGCAATCTCATCCATGCGCTTTGTCCTGATTTGTACTTCTACCCATTTGCCGGTATAACTCATCACTGTGGAATGAAGGGCTTCATAACCATTAGCTTTGGGAGTTGATATCCAATCGCGTAACCGGTTTTGTTTGGGACTGTAAAAATCAGTTACAATGGAATAAACCCTCCAGCAATCAACCTTTTCTGCTTCAAAATTAGAATCGATAATGATACGGATGGCAAAAAGATCAAAAACCTCCTCGAAGGCAATCTCTTTCTGTTTCATTTTTTTCCAGATAGAATAGATCGATTTCAACCTTCCTTCAATTTCAAAACTAAAATGTTGTGCATTCAAAGCCTTTTTAATAGGAGCATTAAATTTTAATATGAAACTTTTTCTCTTCTTTTCCGAATCTTTTATTTTATCAAAAATGGTTTGGTATATTCCAGGTTCAGTATATTTTAACGCAAGATCTTCAAGTTCGCTTTTTATAGCAAACAACCCCAGCCTGTGGGCAAGCGGAGAAAAAAGATAAATTGTTTCAGATGCAATTTTTAACTGCTTTTCTTTTGGCATGGCATCGAGGGTACGCATATTATGCAACCTGTCAGCCAGCTTAATTAAAATAACCCTTACATCATCGGAAAGGGTTAAAAGCATTTTTCGGAAATTTTCGGCCTGAATTGAAGGAATTGTTGCATCAAAAATTTCCCCAATTTTTGTTAAGCCGTCAATGATCTTGGTTACTTTATCGCCAAACAACCGATTAATCTCATCAAGAGAATGATCAGTATCTTCTACAACATCATGAAGCAAAGCACAAATGATAGAAGTTTCACCCAACCCTATCTCTGCTGCAGCAATTCTTGCCACCTCCAGTGGATGATAAATGTAAGGTTCACCTGTTTTCCGGCGCATTTCCTTATGCGCATCAACAGCAAAATTGAAAGCTTTCCGTATCGTCTTTGTATTTTTTACCCCGTCGGCCGGTTTCCAGGCTTTCAATAACCTCCTGTATCGAAGCAAAATCTCCTTTTTCTCCTGCTCTTTATCAATCGTATACATAAATAATCAATGACTTAGTATCAGTAACCAACAACAAAATTAAAGCAATTTCGGAATTATCAGTCATTGTTAATTCGTTTGTTCGTTTATTTTTTTCAGCAGAAGAAGTTTAAAACTAATATATATTTAAGCTTTTTACATCTTAAAAGGTTACAAAACAGGATTAAAGTTCTACCTTTGAACCATACTATTGTGGTGTATACAATTATCAGAATTCCGGCGTTATTACTATTACGATGAAAAAAATCTGGCTAATAGTCGTATTAATTATTGGTTACCTAAATGTAACAGCAACACATCAGCGTGGCGGTGAAATCACCTTCAGGCACTTGGGGGGGCTTACGTATGAGGTGACTATTCTAACGTATACTTTTGCACCCAGCCCTGCTGACAGGCCCGAGCTGGAGATACTTTGGGGTGACGGAACTTCAACTATTCTGCCTCGTACAGAGAAGGTAGATCTCTCAAATGACATCAGGCGAAATGTTTATGTTGGGCAGCATACATACAGCGGAGCCTCAACTTATACCATCTCTCTCGAAGACCCAAACAGAAATTATGGTATTCTGAATATTCCTAACTCGGTGAATATCCCTCTATATATCGAAACCGTACTGGTTATTAATCCCTTCCTGGGACCTAATAATTCACCTCTGCTTTTAAATCCCCCAATCGATAATGGATGTGTCGGGGTCCCTTACATTCATAATCCGGGTGCTTACGATGTGGATGGAGATAGTCTTTCATACAAATTCGTTGTTTGCCGCGGTGCAAATGGCGATTATATTCCTGGTTATGTTTATCCAAATGTGGCTGATCCGAATAATCCACCGGGTGATCTTTCCCTTAATTCTTACACTGGTGATATTAGATGGGATAGCCCTACCATGCAGGGAGAATACAACCTGGCCATGCTGATCGAAGAATGGAGAAATGGCGTCCTTATTAGTTCGATCATACGAGATATGCAAATACACATCGCCCCTTGTGATAATAACCCACCGGTCATATCTCCTTTATCCGATACTTGTGTTATAGCAGGTTCAACAATAACCTTTGATGTAGTGGCCACTGACGAAGATGAAGATGATGTTGTGACACTTGTCGCAACAGGTGGGCCGCTGGTTATGGAAAACAATCCTGCTGATTTTCCCCAACCTATTGATTCAGTCGGCCATGTAACTTCTACCTTTAACTGGAATACTGTCTGTTTGCATGTTCAAAAGCAACCTTACCAGGTTTATTTCAAAGCATTTGATAACGGGTATCCAGTGCAGTTAATTGATATTAAAACCGTTAATATTGCAGTCAATGGACCGGCACCTGAAAACCTAACCGCCTTGCCTATTGGGAATTCAATTTACCTTGAATGGGAAAAAAGCCCTTGTTATAATGCAATTGGTTATAAAATTTATAGGCGCTTCGGGCCTTCAGGCTTTGAGCCGGGATACTGCGAAACAGGAATCCCATCTTGGACAGGGTTTAAACAAATAGCAGAAATAAACTCAATTAACGATACCAATTTCTTTGATGATAACTCAGGAATCGGACTAATAAGCGGCCTGGTATACTGTTATCGGGTAATTGCATTCTATCTTGACCGGGCAGAAAGTTACGCTTCAAACGAAGTGTGTGCCTCCTTAAAAAAAGATATTCCAATCATTACAAATATTAGTGTTGAAGAAACAGATATTAATAATGGGGAAACATACGTTGCCTGGTCAAAACCTACAGAAATGGACACATTATTAGCTCCTGGACCATATAAGTATCTCATTAACTATGCAGATAACTTTTGGGGAAACAACCTTATGCTTATTGATTCACTGATCGATTTGGATGATACAATTTATTACCATACCTCGATTAACACGATGGCTTTTCCATCAAGTTACCGAATTGACCTTTACAATGATGAACCCGGAAATAGATTTCTGGTAGGATCAACACAAATTGCATCATCCCTGTTTTTATTGCTTGAGCCTTCCGATAATATGATGGTGCTTAATTTCGAGTATTATGTACCTTGGGTTAACGACACATTTGTAATCTATCGCGAAAATCCTGATACCCATGAATATGATTCAATTGGTTGGAGCACTATACCGGCTTACAATGATTCTGCCCTGATCAATGGACAAACCTATTGTTACATGGTAAAGGGGATCGGTAATTACTCATCGCCCGGTATCATTGATCCAATCATAAACTATTCACAGATCGCCTGTGGTCAACCACGCGATAATGTACCTCCTTGTCCGCCTGAACTTTTTATTTCAACTGATTGCGATAGAGTAGCAAATATTTTATTATGGACCAATCCTAATAATTATTGTGCTGACGATGTAGAAAAATATTATATCTATTATACTTCTCTCCTGAATAGTGATATGTATATTCTCGATTCGCTTTTTAGTGCCTCGGATACCAGTTACATTCATGCTAATCTTGCTTCTATTGCCGGGTGCTACGCAGTAACAGCCCTTGATACGGCTGGCAACCAAAGCGATTTCAGCAATATTGTTTGTGTTAGCATTGATAGTTGCTCTCTCTATTCTCTCCCCAATGTATTTACGCCCAACGGAGACGGATTTAACGACTATTTCGTTCCTTTTCCTTATACTTCTGTTGACATAATAGATCTTACTATCTTTAACCGCTGGGGAAGCCTGGTATACGAAACCAATGATCCTGAAATAAATTGGGATGGTAAAAATGAGCAAACCAACCGGGAATGCACTGAAGGTGTATACTTCTATGTATGCGAAGTGAATGAGATCACGCTGGAAGGCCCAAAAAAACGGATTATCCAGGGATCAATACATCTTTTAAGATAGAAAAGCCAGGCAACAAAAGTCAAATGCTATAGTATTCCTTTATAGCCTTTCTATCAAGTCAACCACCCTGCAAGAATACCCCCATTCGTTATCGTACCATGATAAAATTTTGACTGTTTTACCCAAAACCATGGTACTTTGTGCGTCAAAAATTGAAGAGTGCGGATTGTGAATAATATCGACAGATACGATAGGGTCTTCTGTATATTCAAGTATTCCTTTCATCGGGCCTTCAGCAGCTTCCTTCATGGCCTGATTGATCTCCTCTTTGGTAGTTTCCATCTTTAAATTAACCACAAGATCTACAAGCGATCCTGTTGGCGTTGGAATCCTGACTGCCATCCCATCAAGTTTACCTTTCAGCTCAGGTATAATCTTACCAACAGCTTTGGCAGCACCTGTTGTTGTAGGAATTTGCGAAACAGCAGCCGAACGTGCTCTCCTCAAATCAGCATGAGGGGCATCCAAAATGCTTTGATCATTGGTATACGCATGGATAGTAGTCATTAACCCATTTTCTATACCAAATCTATCATTCAACACCCTGGCAACCGGGGCGAGGCAATTAGTAGTACAGGAAGCATTCGAAACGTATTGATCAGTATCACGAAGATCATTATCATTCACACCCAGCACAATCATTCTGTCAATTTTATCTTTAGCAGGCACAGTCAAAACAACTTTCTTTGCGCCATTTTTCAAGTGGTCGCCATATCCACCTTTGGAGCCCTCTTTTGACCGGAAAATACCGGTTGCCTCAACCACTACATCAGGCGTTTCTGCCCAAGGGATATTAGCTGGATTCCTTTCTGCCGAAACAAAAACTTTTTTACCGTTAATTATCAAACTGTTATCATCATGATCAACAGTACCATTAAATTTTCCCTGTGTGGAGTCATATTTCAAAAGATGAGCAAGCACATTTGTGTTTGTCAGGTCGTTGATACCCACAATTTCAATATTTTCGCGTTCAAGGGCTATTTTTAGCACATTCCTGCCAATTCGCCCAAATCCGTTAATTGCAACTTTTATTTTAGTCATTTTTCCCTTGATTTTAATTTATCACTATTAGTATTCGATCTAAATAAAGAGATGCAAAAGTACATTTAAATTAAATATAAGTGACGAGTTAAGGAAATTTATTTTGGTTGTTTGTCAGATGTTTGTCAGGTGTAACACCTGACAACACGAAACGAGAAACTCAGGTGTTTGTCCGAACACCTGACAACACTAAACCCTTTTCTTCGTATCTTTGCAAAGAAAACTATAATGCAATGACTGATAAATTTATTTCACAGGCACTGGCAGCTAACCTGGCTGAGACCAGGTATAAAGATATAGTGATCCCAAAGTCACATCAGTTTTTTATTACCTTATCCGAATCCTATTATGGCATTAAAAAAAGGGCAAGTGAATGCCTGATCGAATATTCCCACCCATATTCCAACCGTACATTTGTAATTGAACAACTTCGGGAGATCACGCTGGGTGACTTCTGGTTTTATATCAATCTTAAGGAAGCTGAAAAAGCTTATGACATCCTTCTCGATGTGTTTAACAACCTGCTGCAATCTGACATTAAGCAGGAACTCCAAATTCAGATCATCCAAACGCTTCTGGAATTCATAGAGTTACTAACTAACCAGGAAAATATTCTGTACGGAACAATTGCCAAAACCCTTAAAATATTCCAACAAAACCTTGCTACCAAGGAAACAAGCTTCATAAAAAGCTCAAAATTCTTCATAAAACATCTCTCCTCAACCGTTCTAATCCCCGAATTTAATTCAAAGATTTTTCATTTAACAAAGGAGGTTCTTTACCGGAATATCCTGTTCTGGGAGAAAACAACAAAAATTGAGCAGTGGTATCAACAGAAAAAAGCTGCCTTTACCCACGACTATAGTAATCAAATTGATACACTTGGCAGAACATATTACCAAGCCCTCAGAAATAATATAAATTCCATAAAAAACTGGGGAAAGTTAGTAAAAACCATCCCTTCTTATCATGGCATTGCAGAAACTTATAGAGACTATACCAGTGAATTTCATTCATTTATTGAGAAATTCTATTATTCTTTTTATCTCTTGCACTTACCGGGCATGGATCACCTTCAAAACAGGTTGATCTGGGATATTAACAAATTACTGCGAAACGCCCTGGACGAAATTCCTTACGATGAAGTCAATGATTTTACCAATCTGATCTTTAATCTTTCGGAAGAGCTGCGAGCTGATCATATTTCGTCGGTTCTT
>JAUXII010000213.1 GCA_030621075.1 Lentimicrobiaceae bacterium | reverse complement strand
ACCGTTTTGGCGTTGCCCAGCCTAATATCCAGCGTATAGGTACCGGAGGCCGTATATTAGTAGAGCTGCCTGGCATAAAAGATCCTGAACGTGTCAGGAAACTCTTGCAAGGAACGGCAAACCTCGAATTTTGGGAAACCTATAGCTTCACTGAACTGGCACCCTACTTTGGTGACGCCAATCAACGTTTAAAAGACATTTTAAAGGCAGAACTTCAACCAATAAGTGATGTTGAAGAGATCATACCTGATGAAACAACATCCGATGAAAGCCTTCAAGAGACAGAAGAACCTGCTTTAGCAGATGAGATAGAGCAAGATGATGTTATTGGCGACCAAAGTGATCAAGCCGAAGAAGCCTCTCTTGAGGATCTTATTTCTACAGATTCACTTATTACACAGGCCGGTCAGGATGAATTAACCAGAGAACAGTGGACAGAAGAAAATCCATTATTCAGCTATCTCTCTCCGGCCTATTATCAAAAAGATGGTCAGCTTTTCGCTTCGGAAGGTGCTGCTGTTGGCTATGCCTCAATTAAAGATACGGCCTCAGTTAATCGCATGCTCAAACTTGTTAAGAATATTTTACCAAGAAGCCTGAAGCTGGTATGGACTGCAAAACATGAAAGATGGCAGGAAGATAATATTTTAACCTTGTATGCCCTAAAAATTACTACACGCGACGGGGAAGCACCATTAAGTGGTGATGTTATTGTAAATGCATCGCAGGACTATGATCAGAATGGACAGGTGGAAGTATCGATGACAATGAACGCAGAGGGTGCCAGAATATGGAAACGCCTGACAGGAGAAAATATAGGTCATCAAATTGCCATTGTCCTTGACGATTATGTTCGCTCAGCACCAAATGTGAATAGTGAAATACCTACAGGGCAATCTTCTATTTCAGGTGGGGGTATGACTGTTGAAGAAGCACAGGATATGGCTAATATTCTGAAGGCTGGTAAACTTCCTGCACGCGCAAGGATAGTTCAGGAAGAAGTTGTAGGCCCATCACTCGGACATGAAGCTATCAATGCCGGGTTGAGCTCATTCATCCTCGCCTTTGTTTTGGTTCTGTTATATATGGTTTTTTACTATAATAGGGCAGGGTTGGTTGCCGATATTGCTTTGATGTCGAATATTTTCTTTCTATTCGGAATTCTGGCATCACTCGGAGCCGTCCTTACATTACCAGGTATTGCAGGTATTGTATTGACACTGGGAATGGCGGTTGATGCCAATGTGATCATTTATGAACGTATCAAAGAAGAAATACGCTTAGGTAAAGGAGTAAGGCTAGCTATTAGCGATGGCTATAAAAATGCCTATTCTGCTATCATTGATGGCAATGTTACCACCTTATTAACCGGTATTGTTCTATACATATTTGGATCAGGCCCTGTTCAGGGATTTGCAACTACCCTGATCATCGGTATTATCTCATCATTGTTCTCGGCGATTTTTATTTCCAGGCTGATCTTTACATGGGCATTGGATAAAAATTACAGGGTTACTTTTGGCAACAAACTCACCATCAATGCTTTCACGGGTATTTCACTCGATTTCATTGGAAAAAGAAAAACTTTTTATGTCCTTTCGGCTGTCGTTGTAATTATTGGTATTGGGTCATTATTTACCAGAGGGCTGAACCAGGGTATCGACTTTTCAGGAGGAAGAACATATGTTGTCAGATTTGATAATAATGTCAGTACAGATGATATTCGCAAGTCGTTAAGCGATGCATTTGAAACATCTACTGAAGTTAAAACATTTGGGCCAAGTAGCCAGGTAAAAGTCACAACCAAATATCTAATTGATGACGATTCTCAATCGGTCGACTCAATAATCGAAAGTAAATTATTCCAGGGAGTGAAAGATTTTTATTTAGAAAAAATTGATTACACTACCTTTACAACAGATTCAGAAGATAAACTCATCGGAATATTAAGTTCAGCAAAGGTTGGGCCTACCATTGCTGATGATATTAAACGTCGTTCACTGTGGGCTATCCTCATTTCCCTTGTTGTGATATTTATCTATATTGCTTCCCGGTTTAAACGCTGGGAATTTGGTTTGGGAGGTGTTGCAACCCTTATACACGACGCACTGATAGTTATTTCGATGTATTCTCTGTTTTATGGCATATTGCCATTCAGCATGGAAGTTGACCAATCATTTATCGCGGCTATTCTTACGGTGATAGGATACTCGATAAACGACAGTGTTATCATTTTCGACAGGATCAGGGAGTATATTTTCCTTCATCCCAAACGAACACTCAAAGAAAACATGAATGGTGCTATTAATAGTACCTTGGGGCGTACATTTATGACCTCCGGATCTACATTGCTCGTTCTTGTTATTATCTTCATCCTTGGAGGTGAAGTAATCAGAGGTTTTGCATTTGCATTGATCACTGGAGTTATTGTTGGAACATATTCCTCTGTGTTTATTTCCACCCCGGTTGCTTATGAACTTTCCCCTGCAAAAACCAAGCAACCAACGAAAGTGACAACCCGTAAAAGGAGATAACAATTTAAGTTAAAAATTTTGAAGCCCCGATTATTCCTACTATCAAATAATCGGGGCTTTTTTACTACATTTGCATTGTGAAGTGCGTTTTGTTATGAATTTTAACCAGCTTTTGTTTTTAGATATCAGCGGCGGTGAACTTTTTATCATCCTTCTTGTGGTATTCCTTATCTTCGGCCCTAAACAATTGCCCGAAATGGCAAAAAAACTTGGAAAAGTAGTTTACGACCTTAAAAAGGCTTCGGCCAACATCTCACAAGAGATTAAACAAGAAGCAGATCAAATTAAAAATGAATTTATTAATGCAAAAAATGATGTTGGAGAGGAAACAATAAAAATTACTGAAGATCTAAAAAATGAATCTGAAAAAATTAAGCAAACAATAAACGATTCAGTAATGGACACCAAAAAAGATATAAAAAAATAATGGTTAAAATATTAAACTAGGCCATTTTTACGTTTGTCAATGATGAAGATAAAATATTTCGCTATTATCGTTTTGGGGCTGTTAATAGGTGTTGCTGTTTCACAGCCTGTTTCCGCTCAGAAAAAAAAGACACAATTGGCTGATCAGGCCTTTGAGGAGAAACAGTATTTTGCAGCTATCGACAAATACAAAAAAGCTTATTCCAAAGCCAAAAATAACAAAGCGGAAAAAAGCAGGATAGCTTATCAAATTGCCGAATGTTATCGCTTCACCAATGAAACAAAAAGGGCCGAGGCTGCTTATAAAAGGGCCATCAGAATGAAGTACCACCGTAAGGAACCACTCGCTGTTCTTTATTATGCTGATGCCCTTAAAACAAATGGCAAATACGACCTGGCTATTGAACAATATAATGAATATACCGAAAGAGCTTCAGATGACCCACGGGGCCCGGAAGGCGCTAGCTCC
>JAUXII010000031.1 GCA_030621075.1 Lentimicrobiaceae bacterium | reverse complement strand
GCCAAAGTAACGTTGTGGAGTTGCGGGGAGTCGAACCCCGGTCCAAACAAGGAACACGTGTGATTTCTACATGCTTATCTTGCTGTTGGTTTTCGTGATTGATTCGGGAACAAGCGCCCAAGGCCAATCCTTAGCTTCTTTATCTCGTCCTGTCATCGAAGCCCTGACAAAACCAGCCCGAAATTGCCTACGCCCTGTGATCCGGCCGGAATCAGGCATCTCCACCGGCAGAACGTCCCGTCCCAACACCTGGTGTCGGGATTAAGCCCGATCTACTAAACTTCGATTAGGCAGCGAGAGCGAAATTGTTTTCGCCAATTGTTTGTGTGCAGATAATGATAACGAGCGTATCTACAATGCCCGGCATGCTTACAAACCCATTCACCTTGATGTCAAATCCAGTCAACCCCGGGTTAAGATATGCGATATACGATTTACGAATAACGATATGCGAAATAACGATATACGATATGCGATATACGAAGTAGATCAAATATCATTCCAAATTCGATGCAAAGATAGGGGAAAAAGTCGACAATTAGCAGTAGGTGGCCGATAAAGATTTCTACATCCCAAGAATTTCGTAACTAAACTTTCGTGGATTGATACACATTACCGGAATCTGTGAAGTGTTGAAGATCATCTCTTCATCATACGTGCCTAATAAAAACTTGGAGAATCCTTTATCAGGATTAGTCATGATCATGATCAGGTCGGTGTTAATGGATGTTGCATAATCGATAACCTGTTTGGAAAACCCGCTGCTTTTTTCGGCAACTTTATAGGTGGTTGACACTCCGTTTTTCTCAAGATAATCAGCAATCAATTTTGAAGCATCATTTATTCCCTTATCGGTGGTGTTAATCTGATAAATATGAATGGTTGCACCAAACTGTTTAGAAATAAAAACAGCCCATTTAGTTTTTTCCCATGGGCCGGCTTCGCTGGTGATAGGAAGGATAATGTTTTTGTAACCCTGTTCGAAAGCACGTTTTTGAACAACAATAACCGGTGCTGGTGAACTGGTAACTACTTTTAGTGCAAAACTGCCTGTCAGATGCTGCATTCCAACCTTCCCATGTGTGCCAAGATAAACAAGACTAGCACCAATATCTTTTGCTACCTCACCAATTATTGTGAAGATACTGCCTTCTATGGCCATTGTCTCAACAGCAATACCATACTTACTTTTTAACATGTCAGCAATATCGCTAAGTTTCTGATCAATAGCAGACCCAGCCAGGTTTTCTTTTTTGAGATATGATTTGGTGTCCTTATTGATAACATGCAATAAAACAACTTTGTAACTTAGAAATTTAGCCGCATCAGCTGCCTGCAAAGAAGCGTTTAAACATACTTCTGAAAAATCTGTTGGGACCAGAATAATATCGTTCATTTTATCTTTCATGAGGGAATGTTTTATAGATTTTTTGTAATTTTTTTACAAAAATACATTAAATTTACTTTTCGCCCAAATTTTTATAAACTCCAAGCGGACAATCGACAATCGACAATATAATTAGTAGCTTTCCTCAACGTCAGCAATTCCATTACTTTCTTCAGGAATTACCGGCCTGAGAAATTTTTCACACCGGGTAATATAAAGTCCGGCTGCTTTGTCATGCATATTAACCTCCCTAATAGCTAAGAATCCGGCTAATGCTTCTTTGTATTGTTTGTTTTTATAATGATTTATGGCTTTACCAAACTGAGCTTTGGTTTCTATCTTTAACTGTTTGATATCCTCCGGCTCACCGTCAATGATTTCGAAAATATAAACAGCTTCTTTCTTACCCTTCACATTGGTAACATCCAGAAACCGGTAATGATAATTGCTGGGGTCATCAATTTTAATAAGGGTATCTTCACTAATAATAATGGCGTTGCCATATATTTTTGTCAATCCCTCAAGTCGTGATGCCAGGTTAACAGCATCTGAGATCACCGTGCCATCCATCCTTCCTTCTCCTCCTACAATGCCAAGCATCAATTTTCCGGCGTGAATTCCAATACCGCTGTCGATTTCCGGTTTACCGAATTGGCTCATAACCTGGTTAAACTGCACCAGTTTTATCCGCATTTCAATAGCAGCATTAATAGCGTCGCCGGGATCATCCGGGAAAAGAGCCATAATTGAATCTCCGATATATTTATCAATAAAGCCATTGTTGTTTCTTATTACCGGTTCCATATACCCCAGGTAATGATTAATAAAGTCAAAATTTTCTTTTGGTGTCATCGATTCGGAAATTTCCGTAAAGTCACGAATATCAGTGAAAAGAATGGTCATTTCCTGTTGTACCTGATCACCCAGTTTTATATCAACAAAGTTTTCTTTTTTTAAAAAGTGAAGGAATTGCCTGGGCACAAACCGTGCATAGGCCTCATTCATTCTGGAAATGTTTGATATATAGTCTTTTATCTTTTGGGACATGTCGTTATAACCTTCGGTAAGCAGCCCTATTTCATCGTTTGTTCTGACAATGCCAAAGTTATTCATGTTGCCTTCTCCGGTAAGTCTCATGTTATCAAGAAGTTCTTGTACCGGTTTAACAATATCCTGCGTTGTCCATCGCACGAAGAAAATAATATAAATAAAGGATATGAATATACCTGCCCCGATCCCTACGAACATAGAAATATTATCAATGGCATTGACATAAAACAGGCTTCGATAGGGGCTGTCCATACCGATTGTTTCAGGCAAACCGAAAATCTTAGTATAATTTCCAAGCAATATTTTAACCTGGTCGTTTGTTAACTCACCAAGGTCTGAGACGGATGTCAGGCTAAGAAGAAGGTATAAAATAACGATCGTTAAAGGAAGCAGGGTGGTCATTGAACTTGAAACCAGGAACCGGTTTCTTATTTTACCAACTTTGAAATTGAATATCCTGTTCCTTAGCTCTTCTGCTGTATAAATATGTTCAAGATACTTAATATGCACGCGGTGTTTTTGCCAGAAAAAAACAAATAGTAAAGAAAGAAGGGAAGATATAACTGAAACATAGAAAAACTGTGTAAAGATTTGTTTGTGCGCTTCATCACTGAACTGATCCGGGCTGAGTATCACATAGATCATGTATGCTGTATTTATGGCAAAAGCAATAAAAAAAATACTACTATTGATCCATGGTGTGTGCAGCAACAGTTTTTTGCAGTAAGAAAAAAGTTTTTTTGATATCCTTTTATTCTTTCGCTTCCTTATGAAATATCTCTTAAAAGGCAAATTGAACAAAAACCCTGCAAGAAAAATGATTATGAGCATTTTGAGAAGGAGATTGAATGACTTTGTCATTGGGTTCTTTTCAGTGTCGTTTTGCTGGGTTGCCCCAACGGTAATGCTTCCAATTTCTGTGCGCTCTGTATTATCGGTTATTGTGTCGATGTTGCCACTTAACGGGTTGATGACAAGGTTGAGATTCTCAAGGTCAATTGAATCTTCCTGTAACAAAGTGTTCTCAGGGTTTTGCTGACCTTCCGGGTGAATGTTTACTCTGATAAAAGTAGTATTCAATGCCCCTGTCTCCTGATTTTGTCCTTGTGAATTTTGTTCCCCTTTTTCAATGAGTAACGGAGCATATTTAAGGAATTGCACGCCTATAAAAGGAGTTACAAGAAAGTAGTAGATGAATGTTGCCAGAAAAAATATTCTGAAACCATAATATGTGGGGACCCTGGAGTGCTTCATAGTTATTTATAAACCGGCATAATTTTTCTTAGGCAAATATATACAAACAGCATGAGAAATCATATACCCGGGTGTTGCTAATTGCCTTTATTTTGCTGAAGTGGTTGGGCATAAGTGATAACATCCTCAGCAGTAATTGTCATATCGCAAAGAATAACCAATCGTTCGATTACATTTCTTAGCTCTCTGACATTCCCTGTCCATTTCAGTTTTTTTAATTCTTCGTGTGCGTCGCCGGTAAGTTCCATCTGCGGTTTCCCTTGATTTTCACAGATCTCTTTCAGGAAGTGATTAGCAATAAGAGGAATATCGTCTTTTCTTTCATGTAAAGGAGGTATATGAATTAAGATAACGCTTAACCTGTGATACAAATCTTCTCTGAATTGTTTTTTTTCTATTTCTTCGTTCACGTTCTTGTTTGTAGCGGCGATAATTCTGACATCTACCGGAATAGATTTTTCTCCTCCAACGCGCATGATTGTATTTTCCTGCAAGGCCCTAAGTACTTTAGCCTGGGCCGACAGGCTCATATCTCCAATTTCATCCAGAAAAAGGGTGCCGCCATGGGCCAGTTCAAAATCGCCTTTGCGTTGTTTAATGGCAGAAGTAAAGGAACCTTTTTCATGTCCAAATAGCTTACTCTCGATAAGCTCTGATGGTATTGCTGCACAATTAACTTCGATAAACGGACCATGAGCACGATTGCTTTTGGCATGTAACCAGCGAGCAACCAACTCTTTTCCTGTTCCGCTTTTTCCTGTAATCAAAACCCGGGCATCAGTGGGTGCCACTCTGTCTATCATTTCTTTTATTTGTTTCATTTCATCCGACTCACCAATCATTTCAAGTGTACCACTGACTTTTTTCCGCAAGATTTTGGTTTCGGAAATAAGTGTGGACTTATCCATAGCATTACGGATAGTGATTAGTAGCCTGTTAAGATCTAATGGCTTGGCAATGTAATCATAAGCCCCCTTTTTAATCGCTTCAACGGCTGTTTCTATTGTGCCATGCCCTGAGATCATAACAACGGGGGTATCGGTTAGTGCAATAGCCTTTTCCAACACCTCAATACCATCCATTTGAGGCATTTTTATATCACATAGGATTACATCGTAATTGTTTTTCCCGATCAACTCAAGTGCCGTCATTCCATCATTGGCATCATTAACTTCGAACTTTTCATACTCCAATATCTCACGCAACGTATTTCGAATACTTTTCTCATCGTCTATAACCAGGATTTTTGCCATTCTTTAAAAAGTTTTACAAATCGACATAAATAATTTCATACAAAAATACATATAAACTGCGAAAAAATTAATACGTAAGCTCTGTGTGGTATTTGAAATATATTTTTTTCCCCGGGAAGCTTGTTTTTCGTAGAAATATTTACTAATTTTATAAACGAATTTAAAAAGTAAAAAAATGAAATGTCCGGTTTGTCAAACAACAGGTTTAGCGAGAGAAATAAATAAATGTCCAAACTGCCATGCCGACCTTCAGGCATATAGCTTGTTATGGTCTCTTAATAAAAAACGAAAATACGGATTAGGATTATTGATTTCCTTTTTTGTTTTGGCCGTACTTTTTTGCCTGGCATGGTTATTTGCGCCTATTGAAGGAAAGGACGTCAAAAGTAAAGAAAATCGAGAACAACTTGTACAGGAGATCCAGGTTATCACGGCAGAAAATGATCAGCTTATGAAATCCCTTCACGATTCAGAAGCCATCGTCAAACATCAGGATTCAGTAATTTCACACCTCGAGGGTGAGCTATCACAAATGAAAAAAAGCGCTTCGGCAGATGTTGCAAGCAGCAAGGACCCCTATCGGGTTCATATTGTTGAAAAGGGTGAAACGTTATTTGAAATAGCTGAGGCTTTTTATGGTGATGGGTTTGGTTATAAGCGAATTGCTAATGACAATAGTCTTTCCAACCCTGACATCATACTGACAGGGCAACGCTTAAAGATATATAAATAAAATATCACGTTTGCTGAGACAAGGTACACGCTATTAAGTTGGATGGTGAAGAAGAGGAAAAGGCTAATGGCTATCTTACATACAACTAATATAATTTTAATAATGACAACACTTACATCAAAGCTGGAACAAAAGATTACACATTATCTAAAAGAGATAATCCGGTTAAATAGTCAGGTCGCCGATCTTAAGGTAGAAAATGATACGTTAGAACATGAATGTTCAGATATCAAAGAGGACCTTTCAATCTGTGAAACAGAAAAGAAGCAGTTAAGGGTTGACCTTCATCTGCTTACGGAAGAATATAATAGAGTTACTGAAGAGTCAAAAGAGTAGCCTATTTTATAGTCTTGTGTTTTCGCCCACAGCGCGGGCATAAAATTTCATTTCCTGAATATCCTGGTGGCACTTTCATTTTTAAGCCACAAACGCAGTTGATGAAATTATAACGATCAACATTCAGCATTAAATCCTCTAAGTTTCGTTTTGACTGCCTTGCATTTTTAGTTTTCCCTTTTCCTGCTTCTCCTTTTCTGATTTGAATATCTTCATGATCAGTTAATCCGGAAGCCGGAATGATAGGTTTAGCAGAACCTTTTACATTGGAAAATGCTTCCTGGTAATCGGTAAAATTAGCTCCATGGGCCATGTTCCTCAGGATTTTTATCCTTTCATGTATAGGTGGATGAGTACTTTGCAGGCTCGACGCTTTTCTGCCTTTACGTTTTAAAGGATTATTAATATACAGCGGCGCAGTGACCTTTGTTGCTGTTTTGAGTTCTTCATGTGAGCCTGCAATTTTTTCGAGGGCAGAAGCCAACCCTTCAGGGTAACGTGTCAGTCGAACGGCAGATGCATCAGCAAGATACTCCCGCTTTCTGGAGATCGCAAAATAGAGAAGTGTCGCAAAAATTGGAGCAAGAATAGAGAGTGCTATAGCAATGATCATGATGATCAGCTGTCCTTGCCCTCCTCCGCGGGATGAGCTTGATCGACGTCCAGCGAGCGATGAATAAAACATCCCTCTCAGAAAAACTTCCGAGATCAATACAATAGTACCTAACATAATACTGGCATAGGTCATAAATCGTATGTCCCTGTTTAAAATGTGTGATGTTTCATGCGCTACAACTCCTTGCAATTCATCCCTGTTAAGCATTGATAACAGCCCGGCAGTAACAGCAATAGCACTGTTTTTAGGGTTGCGGCCTGTTGCAAATGCATTTGGGGCCGGACTATTAATGATATATATTTTGGGCATAGCCGGAAGGTTAGAAGCAATGCGCATCTCTTCCACCACATTAAAAAGTTGAGGGTGTACCTCTTTGGTTACCTCCTTGGCATTACTGACAGCCAGCAGTATTTTACTACCGGAGTAATGGCTTATCATATTCAAAATGAACAAAATTATCAACGCGATAACAATGCCGGTGATGCCACCACTGTATGGGTCAACTGCACTTCCAATGAAATAACCAAGTAATAGAAGCAATATGGTCATCCCTATGAAAAGGAAAAATGATTTTCTTTTGTTTGCTTGTATTAGCTCCCACATAATAAAGAGAGATATAATGAACAATCCAGCCTAACTGAAATCAACTTTAGGCACTTCTTTTTCCGTCTGATCTTCGATTTCAAAAAATTCTTCTTCTTTAAAATTAAATATTCCTGCAATGATATTGGAAGGGAACATCTCTGTTTTATTATTAAAGAATAATACCTGATCGTTATAATTCTGGCGGGAAAAAGAAATTTTATTCTCAGTGGAGGAAAGCTCTTCCTGAAGAGAGAGAAAATTTTGGTTTGCTTTCAGGTCGGGATAAGCTTCAACAGCAATTTGCAATTTGCCTAATGCACCACTAAGAAGTCCTTCGGCTGCTGATTTTTCGCCCATTGTTTGAGCACCCATCGCTTGCGCCCTTGCATT
>JAUXII010000145.1 GCA_030621075.1 Lentimicrobiaceae bacterium | reverse complement strand
CGACTTACAAACCTTGGTTCTTGTACAAACTTCATGGAGGGTACTACTGAAGTAACCATCATCTATATGCCGGAAATACCGGAAATGCCTGTTGGGCCTGATTACATTGACTTGTATTACACAACAACGTCAGAATATACTACTGCCGGAAGTGCTAATTCAACTGCTTATGAATGGTCGCTTGAACCATCAGGGGCAGGAACGGTTGAAATCATCAGCCTCAATACCAGTGAGGTAACCTGGGAGATGAGTTTCCTCGGTACGGCTATGCTTAAAGTGAAAGGTGTTAATGAATGTGGTGAGAGCGACTGGTCAGAAATCCTTGAAGTGACAGTTGATAACACAGTTGGCTTCAGCGAGCCGGGTAATGATCTGGGAATCAGCATATCGCCAAATCCAACAACTGGCCTCATCACAATTAAATTAAGATCAAATGGCGTAGAAATGGTTAATCTTAAGGTGATGAATTCACTCAATGCCGTTATTTACCAGGCTGAAAGCATGAAAATCAGCAAAACGTATTCACAGTTAATTGATCTGGGAAAAGCCCCTGGTGGAATTTATTTCATCTATCTTGAAACCAGTGAGTCAACAATAATTAAGAAGCTTATTATTCAGAAATAAAAATATCACATTACTGTAAAACAGCTTCCAAAAAAAAAATATTTATGATTTGTGCAGCCAGGTGGAAATACCTGGCTGCCAATTTTGATTAAATCAGAGATTTTTATCTGATGCAGGCAACCATTAGGTCAATTTATGCGTCTACATATATTAATTTAAACAATAACTTCTTTAACCATCAGAATCATTATGAAAAGAATCATTATTTTTTGCCTTGTGGCAATGTGGGGGATAACTCTACTGGCTGATACCATTGAAAAAACATATTTTTTTCAGGATTACAAGCTTATTCAAAAAGGAAACTATCAACAAATATCATTTGAAAACACATTGTTAACGGGAATAGCAGGCGAACCGGCCCTTCCCTACCAGGCAGTTTCATTATTACTTCCACCAGGCCATATCATTGAGAATATTGAAATCATTGGCGAGGGAGAGACAGAAATACCAGGTACTTTTCTTCTTTACCCACAACAACACTCACAACCTTTGTCAAAAGGCAATTCCGGAATTTTTGCGAAAAATAATAAAATATATGCTTCAACCAATATCTACCCGGCTGAAGCATTAGGCCCGTACAATACCGAATTCATGAATGGTTATTCCTTTGCCCTTACAACCTTTACTCCTGTTACATATATTCCTTCAACCGGCAAAGTATCATTTTTTAAAAGAGTAACCGTTCGGATTGAAACCCGTAAAGCGGAAGCGGCCCTATCTGCTCTTGAACGATTGCATTCTTCTGAAACCATTAAAAAAAGCATACAAAACTTTGCTCAAAACGACGATGTTTTCTCATCCTATCCTGAGCGACATCTCCGCAATGATGATTACCAAATACTAATGATTACTCCTTCTACATTCGAAAACAGTTTTGAGGAGTTGATTGAGCTTTATCTCACGCGGGGATTTAAAACAGAAGTGGTAACTGTTGAATTTATCGAATCTACTATTTCCGGGCAGGATCTTCAGGAAAAAATTAGAAATTACATCATTCAGGAATATACTAATCATGGCGTTGAATATATACTGCTCGGAGGTGATGTAGAACATCTTCCATACAGGGGTTTCTATTGCCATGTTCAGTCCTCCTCAGTGTATGAAGACGATGACATCCCTTCCGACCTTTACTACTCGGGCCTTGATGGCACATGGAACGACAATGGAAACAACCTTTGGGGAGAAATTGGAGAAGATGACCTTTTACCTGATGTAGCGGTAGCCAGAATGTCGTTCAGCACACAGGCTGAACTGGCAAACATGCTGAATAAAATAATTGAATACCAAAATAATCCTGTCGTGGGAGAGCTAAACCGGCCACTCCTTGCAGGGGAACATCTATATAGTAACCCGGAAACATGGGGGGCTGATTACATGGACCTGCTGATTGGCTATCATGAAGATAATGGTTATACTACTGACGGTATCCCCGAAGATGACGATTATGAAACAATGTACGAGAAAGATGCCCCCTGGAATGGCAGTACGTTGATGGGTAAAATCAATTCCGGTAAATCTTTTGTCCACCATGTAGGGCACGCCAGTGCAACTTATGTAGCACACCTTAGTAACCCGGATATCACTGATGCTAACTTTTCAGGAGCCAATGGGGTTGATCATAATTATACCCTTTTCTATACACATGGTTGTACTTGCGGGAGCTTCGACTACAACGATTGTATTGCCGAGAAGATGGTTGGCATTCAAAACTTCGCTGCAGCATTCATTGGGAATTCCAGGTATGGCTGGTTTAATGAAGGTCAAACAGAAGGGCCATCAGAGCATCTTCACCGTGAATTCGTTGATGCCCTCTACCATGACAAATTAAATAGAGTGGGCAGGGCCCACATGGAATCGCGGATCGAAACATCTCCCTGGGTCAATGCCCCCGGCCAGTGGGAAGAAGGCGCCCTGCGCTGGTGTTTCTACGATTGTAACGTCCTTGGCGACCCAACCATGGCTGTTTGGACAGATAACCCGGTTAGCACTGAAGTTGATTATGTTGAAGCTTTTCCCATTGGCGTACCTTCAATGAATGTTACAGTAACCAGTAATGGAAATGCCCTGGAAGGAATTAGGTGTGCCCTGATAATGGATGGGGTACTTCATGGTGTTGGAGTTACTAATTCAAGCGGGGATGCGCTTATCGAACTCGACATTTTATTTACTGAAGTTGGAGAGGCAGAGCTTGTTATTAGTGGTTATAACTGTCTTCCAACATATTTTCCTGTCACAATCATTCCAAATGAAGGTGCTTATGTTATCTATGAAGCATGTGAAATCAACGATATAGCAGGTAATGGAAATGGGCTAATCGATTATGGTGAAACCATTAGCCTGTCACTCACGGTAACCAATGTAGGAACACAAACAGCTACAAACGCTGAGGTTTATCTTAGTTCTGCTGATCCTTACGTCACTATTACAGATGATTTTGAGAATTACGGAGATATAGCAGGCGGGCAATCACTGTCGCTCGAAAACGCTTTTGCCTTTGAAGTGGCTAATGACATACCCGATCAGCATATTATTCAATTTGAGATTGAAGTAATAGCAGAAGATACTTGGCTCTCGAACTTCTCGTTGGTTGTCAATGCACCTGTTTTAACAATTGGGAACTTCACAATTGATGACACGAATGGTGGAAATGGAGATGGCAAAGCTGACCCCGGAGAAACCATCGATATCTTTATTGAAACATCCAATACAGGACATAGTAGCTGTCAGGACGTTACAGGATTGATCTCATCATACAATGCCTATTTCACAATAAATAGTTTTCTATTTGACATTGAAGAGCTTGAACCCGGACAAACCGAAAATGCCTCTTTTAACGCTACTATTGACATACTCGCCCCAATAGGCACAACTATTGATATTATGTATGACCTTACATCCGGTGAGTATCAGGCATTAATGACATTCCATTTCACGGTAGGCATCATTGACGAAGATTTTGAGACTGCCGACTTCCAGAATTTTGAATGGTCATTTGGCGGTAATGCAACATGGGAGATATGTGAAGACAATCCTTACGAAGGGCTCTATTGTGCCGTGTCGGGGGATATTGGCGATCAGCAAACAACTGAACTTTTTGTTACACTTGAAGTACTCAACGACGATTCTATTTCATTCTTCAGAAAAGTATCATCAGAAGCCAATTATGACTACCTGCAATTTTATATCGACAACAATAAAGTTGGCCAATGGGCTGGTGAAGCAGACTGGTCAAGAGTCGTATTCCCGGTCTCAACCGGAGACCATACGTTCAAATGGGTTTATTCCAAAGACTATTCTGTTGCCAATGGGGAAGATTGTGCCTGGATTGACTATATCGTATTTCCTCCTGTATATCTTCCTGTAGCAATTGATGAAATGCCTGAAAATTTGAAATTTTCGGTGTATCCCAACCCTTTCAGCCAGAATTTATCAATTGAATATTCACTTGATCAACCAGGTACTGTGAACATTTCTATATTTAGTGCTACAGGTCAATTGGCAACAACCATTCAGAAGCAACAAATGCAGAACGAAGGGCAACATCAGGTCATATTTAATGGATCAGGGCTCAAACCAGGGGTTTATTTTTTATCTTTGGCCACGGAAAAGGGTACAACCATCAAAAAATTATTGATCACACGGTAACTTAGTGTGCTGTCAGGTGTTTCCCCTGACAACCGAATATGTGTGCTTGTCAGGTGTTTCACCTGACA
>JAUXII010000292.1 GCA_030621075.1 Lentimicrobiaceae bacterium | reverse complement strand
ATTCCCGCTTTCGCGGGAATGACGGCTGATGCAGGAGAAAGGATGGGATGTTGCGGTTTGCGGCCATGCCGCAAACCGCAACATCCCATCCCATACAACCTCCATTCATTACGTCATCCCCGCGAAAGCGGGGATCTGTTACATTACATCATTAAAGCTGATCCAAACCGCACAACGTGTTAATAATTAATTGAATCATGGAAATAAAAATTCTTGGAACAGGTTGCCCAAAGTGTAAAACACTTGAAAAGCTCACTCGTGAAGTTATTGCCGAAACAGGCATCGAAGCAAATATCTCAAAAGTTGAAGATATTATGCAAATTATGAATTATGGTGTGGTTGCAACACCAGCACTCGTAGTTGATGAAAAGGTAGTAATAAAAGGACGAGTACCGTCTGCAAAAGAAATCAAACAAATATTAACCAGCTAAAAATTTGCCTACTTCATGCCTGTGGTGACGGAACGATTTAATAATGCCATTTTGGAAGCATTCGAACTGACAAAATGGTATGCACAGGAGCACGTTTTGCTTTGTTTGATACCTGCATTTTTTATTGCCGGTGTAATTGCAGTTTTTGTGAGCCAGGGCGCTGTAATGAAATATTTCGGAGCGAAAGCTACTAAATGGAAAGCATACCTGGTGGCTTCATTATCAGGAACAATCCTTGCTGTGTGCAGTTGCACTATTTTGCCTCTGTTTTCGAGTATTCATAAACGTGGTGCCGGACTTGGCCCAGCCATTGCTTTTTTATATTCCGGTCCGGCAATTAATATTCTGGCCATAATACTTACTGCCCGAATTCTGGGTTTTGATCTTGGACTGGCCAGGATAATCGGTGCTGTGGTTTTTAGTATCGTGATCGGTATTATTATGTCACTTCTTTATAGGAAAGAAGAGAAGGAACGAGCCGACAAAATGGACTTTCCTGATATAAAAGAAGAACGGCCTGTGTGGAAAACGGCATTTCATTTTTTTGTATTGGTACTTATACTGGTTTTTGCCAATTGGGGTAAACCCGACTCTACCGAAGGGTTTATGTTTTGGCTATGGGCCCATAAATGGCACATCACAGCATTTTTTGGATTGTTGTTTGTTTATTCTTTGATTAAGGTATTGGGATTGAAGTCTTTATATGTAGTATTAGCAGCGATTCCTGTTGTTGTAACAGCCTTTATTTTCCCCGGACAACCGCTCATTCCTTTTGTTATTGCTGTACTGGGTTTAACCATTCTGACCATGATTACACCTGGCGAACCACGTGAGTGGTTGTATGAAACCTGGGGATTTACGAAACAAATTATGCCATTACTGGCCGCAGGTGTGTTAATTGCCGGATTTTTACTGGGAACCGCTAATGGTGAAGGCATGATCCCAAATGAGTGGATTTCTGCTCTGGTTGGTGGAAATTCTCTGTTCTCCAACTTTTTTGCATCCATTTTTGGAGCATTCATGTATTTTGCAACGCTGACCGAAATCCCAATCATCCAGGGTCTATTAAATAACGGGATGGGGCAGGGGCCGGCATTGGCTTTGCTTCTGGCCGGGCCAGCATTATCGCTCCCGAATATGTTGGTTATCAGGAGCGTAATCGGAACTCAAAAAACTATTGTTTTTGTTGTGTTGGTATCAGCTATGGCAACAATCAGTGGGCTGATTTATGGCTCAATTGCCTAACCCAGTCGGCAGTCCGCAGTCGGCAGTCGGCAGTCGGCTACTTAATAATCTCCACACTCCTCTTAATAAACGCTGTCAGCTCTTCACCTTTAAGAAGGTTCTGTGAGAGCAGTGCAAGATCGGTAAGCTGTTTGATGAGCCTGGTCTGTTTTTTCTCGGTTTTTGTTTCCAGTATCTGACCAATCATCTGGTGATTCGTGTTTATGACCAGGTTATAAGTTTCAGGCATATTCCCGAAGTATGACATTTCGCCACCGCCCAGTTTTGACATATCTCTCATCCGGCGCATAAATTCAGGTTGGGTTATTATCACGGGAAGGTCGGTTTCGCTCAGGCTCTCAAAAACCACAGTAAATTTTTCTTTATTAACGTTTTTTTCAATGATCTCTTTAAGCCGTCCCTGTTCTTTCTCCGAAAGTTTTGATGGCTGCTCATCCTCTTTTGCAATCAATTTCTCAATTACATCTGCATCAACGCGCGTAAATTGAGCATTCTCAAACTTCTGTTCCAGGGCATTGATGAAATGGTTAACCAGCGGGCCTTCAAAATTGAGAACATCATAACCTTTATCCCTGGCATTTTGAACATAGCTGTGCTGCTCATCAGCATTGGTCGTATAGAGATAAACCAACTTTTTATCTTTATTAGTTTGATTATCTTTAATATGTTTTTTGTAATCCTTAAATGTGAAGAATTTCCCATCAGTATTTTTGAGTAACGCAAATTTCTCAGCTCTTTCATAGAACTTTTCTTCAGAGATCATGCCATATTCAATAAACATTTGAATATCTTCCCATTTTTTTTCAAATCCTTCTTTGTCCTTTTTAAACAATTCTTCCAGCTTATCTGCCACTTTTTTCATGATGTGACTGGATATTTTTTTAACATTGGCATCACTTTGCAAAAAACTCCGTGAAACGTTCAATGGGATATCAGGAGAATCAAGTACTCCATGGAGCAG
>JAUXII010000095.1 GCA_030621075.1 Lentimicrobiaceae bacterium | reverse complement strand
GGTCAGGTGGTTCTCGAAAGTACGGTAACAAACGGTGAAATTGTTTGTCGTGGTATTGGAAAACTTGTAGATACTTTAGGCAATGCTATTCTTTCTGGGACATGGAATGGTGTTACTATTATAAACGAGCTTATAAATGAGAAATTGGATAATCTTACTGAATATCAAAAAAACATAGTTTTTGCTGGTGATGTGATAATAGACATTGTGAATGGAACAACAGGAACAATATTTCCAATTGGCACACGTGAGCAACCTTCAAATAATTTAACTGATGCTTTAACAATATGTGCCAACAATAAAATTAAAAGATTGAGATTAAGAAGTGATTTAACTATTGAAGCAAGTCATGATATTAGTGAGATGTCAATTGAAACTCGTGGTATTATGGGAACAGAAGTAACACTTGAAGTTGGTTGTGGCACAAACAATACTGCTTTTAGATATGTTAATTTACAAGGAACTGTAAATAATACAGATGTTTTATTAGTTGAGAATTGTTCAATACTTAATCTGGCAAATTTTACAGGTATTATGCAGGGTGTTTCATTTGCTCAAGGTTCAGAAATGAGTATAGGCACATGGGCAGAAATATACAATTGTAGAGCTGGTGGTGAAGCAGGTAATGAACCTGAAATTAGTATAGGTAATGGTTTACTTAGTATACAGCAATATAGGGGCAATCTAAAATTTACAAACAAAACAGGATCAGATAGGACAGTTGCTTCATTCTTGCCTGGGAATGTCTCCATTGCTTCCACCTGCGTAGCCGGTAAAATTCAAATACTTGGTATAGGCGAAGTAGAAAAAGATGAATCAGGTTTAGGATGTCAAGTGGATGTTGATGCTGCCATAACTAACGATTATATTGCAGATCATGTGTGGGCTCATAATGATGCAGTATTTTTAAAAGATATGGAAGGCGGTCGATGGGTTAGAGACGGTTCTCAGATGATTTTTTATAAGTCTGATAATGTTACGGAAGTAGTTAGATTTGATTTAAAGAAATTTGATGGGACTCCAGCGACAGAAGCAGATGAAGAAGTTGCTGAAAGAGTGCGTGTTTAATGAGTCTTGTTACAAAAGGATATGGCAAAAGGGCCTCTTTAATCGTAACAAAGGGCTATGGCATATTCAAAAAAATATTATATTTTGTAACACCCACTTGCATCGCCAGACGGTTAGCAATATTTGATATACAAAGGAAAACTGAACAAGATGTTATTACAAAAAGACCGGGGGATGAAATGCTGATTAAAAGAGTAGCTTTTAAAACCATATTCAAAAGGAAAAAGATTTCAAATCCCATTACTCGGAAAACTAAGGACGCAGATTTTATAAATAGAAAAATCCGTCAGGATCTAATTTTTAGAGACGTCAAACCTTGTACGACATAGGAGAAAATTGAATGACGACATTATCAAATAAGTCAATAGAAAAACAATCGTGGGAAAAGTTTTTTATATCTGGATCAATATTGAGGGTTCAGACAGCTACTGAAACGGTGGTTGTTGGAACCAGTATCATATTGGCTGAGGATAAAAACGGTGCTGACGTTTCATTAACTTTTTTAGATGATTCAACGAAAGTTGTGGGTAACGATCCTGATGGAGATTATACAAGCAATATATTATCAATAAGAGTTCGAGCGGGGGAAGTTGCATTGTCTCCATATAAGGTTACTTTTCGGATGGAGACCAGTGAAGGAAATGGGTGGGAAGTTGATCGCATAGTTGAAGTGATAGAAACTTAAAAGGAGGGAAAGGTCATGGCAGAGGGAGATGTTCAAATAATCAACAACGTGTCGGATGAAGCATTAAAGAAATTTTTAATGTCGGAAAAGGGCGCAAGGATTATAAAAGAAGTTGTTGAAGCAGGGCCGGAAAATGATATGATGGAAATCAAAAAGATTGATGAAGATGAACGTATGGTCTTTGGGTGGTTTTCCGTGGTGGAGAAAGATGGGGAAATGATCAAAGACTCTCAGGATGATTATATTGAACCAGTGGAACTTGAAAAAGCAGCGTACAATTATGTATTGGATGCCAGGATCGCTGGAGACAGTCATGTCAGAAAGGGAGTCGGCCAACTCGTTGAATCAATCGTTTTCACCAAAGAAAAGCAAGAGGCTCTGGGAATAGATCTTGGCTGCGTTGGCTGGTGGGGTGGTTTTCATATTGATGATGATGGTGTATGGGATAAAATTAAAAAAGGCGAATATCCCATGTTTAGCCTTGGAGGAACAGGCAAAAGAATCCCAAAGGAGGTATAAAAGATGAAAAAGGAGAAGAAAGGAAATCTTTTGAAGGACATGTCTGTTCAAGAGGTTTCTTTGGTGGGTAGAGGGGCCAATCAGGGCGCAAAGGTGAGTTTGTTTAAATCGGAGGAGTCTATTGAAGAACTTGCCAAACAATCTTTTAATGAGGCTTTGTCTGAAATGGAATTAAGCGAAAGAATGAACATGCTGTTAAGCAACTTTTATGATTTCAGTGTTGCTATGCAGCGTTCCTTTTCAGCTATCATTCGCAATCCCGGCGTGGCGCAAAAGAAAACAGCCATCAGGGGGAGTCTCAATGAGTTTATGGTCGCAATGTCCGGGCTGATTGATAGTACGGATATAATAAAGGGCGATTTGGAATTATCACCCGATGAAAAAACCCAGTTGGTGGATTTCTTTGAAAAAAATAAAGAAGATATCACCGACTATTACAACAACCAAATTGAAGGAGGTTTTGACATGAATGAGTTAGAAAAATTACAAAAGAAATTTGATGATCTTCAAAAGAAATTTGATGACGATATGACAGCGTCTGAAGTCAAAGTTGCCAAATTTGAGATCATGTCTAAAATGAACGATGTTACCAAAGTTTATTTTGATTTACTTGATGAGGAAGGTCAGGTTGATTTCCTTAAAAAAGATGAAAAGAAATGGGCTGGAATCATCGAAAAATCCAAGGTGAGTAATGAAACATTTACAGCTCATGGCCGGACAATTTGCAAGTCTGTCGTTGGTGAGGATGTTTATGAGGTATTGAAGGCTCAACAGGCTGAGATCGATACCAACAAACAAATTGCGAAGGATGAAAAGGATGCAAGAGAATCGGCTGAATTTACAAAGTCAGCTGAAACTCTGTACAAAAACCTTCCCGGCGATCCTGATGTCAAAGGCAAAGTGCTGAAGGCGACTGAGGGACTTTCAAAGGACGTGAAAGAAGCTTTGACAACCATGTTGAAGTCTGGGAACGAAGCCATGAGCAAATCCAGAATGTTTGATGAGATTGGGTCTGGCGAAGTTGGTGAAGATTCAGCTGAAGGCAAGTTGAACAAAATGGCGGAAGTTTATGCTGATGAAAACAAAGTGACGTTTGCTAAGGCATATGCAACGGTTATTAAAACCAAGGAAGGACAAAAACTGTATTCAGACTCTTTGAAATAAAAAGGGCTATGGGCGCAAGAGAAAAAGAACAATTTAAACTTTTAAATAATACGGAGGGATAAAAAATGAGTTTTGAACAAGATGTGAAATCAATTTCTTTAGAGGCTAATGGTGACCAGAGTAGCTACCAAAATCGGTTCATGCTTTTGGGGGCTTCTGGTATTGCTTTAAATACTGTTGTGGGAGGGCCATCTGTCGGCGTGCTTTTGGACAAACCCACAGCTGGAAAAATCGGCGCTGTCGGTTATAATGGGGTTATTAAAGTAACAGCTGGGGCGGCAGTGGCCAGAGGAGCAGACATTCAGAGTGATGCAACAGGTCGGGCTATTACAGCGGCAGCTCCTGATCACAGTTTGGGAACGGCTTTGGAAGCAGCGGCAGCGGCAGGAGATGTCATTGCTGTTTTGCTCAAACAAGGTCATACCATACAAGCTCCTGTTATCGAAACAATAGTTGCTACATCGGGTGCTATATCTTTGCTCAATGATATAGTATTTTTCGATACTACTGCTGGCGTGTCTACTGCTTCTCTTGCAGATGGATCTGCTGGTCAGAAGATAATTTTGACGATGTTGGTTGATGGAGGTGATCAGGTTGTAACACCTGCTCATTTGTTGGTAGGAACAACTCTTACTTTTGCGGATGTTGGTGATTCGATAGAATTGGTTTTTGACGGCACCAACTGGGCTGTGGTTTCCAACAATGGTGTGGTGGCAGCTTAATAGTATCTGAATTTTCTCCCAGACTTTCAGAGAAATTTTATTGATATGAACTTTTAAATATAAGGAGAAAATAAAATGAATCCAACAGCAGGTGATGTACATGTCAACACTCCGTTGACGAATATAAGTATTGCATATTTGCAAAGTGCTGACAATTTTGTGGCTACCAGGGTATTTCCGAATATTCCGGTGACCAAACAATCAGATCGGTATTATACTTATGACAGGGGTGAATTTAATCGGGATGAAATGAAAGAACGTGCGCCAGGAACTGAAAGTGCAGGTGGTAGTTATTCTTTGGATAACACACCTACATATTTTTGTAAGGTGCAGGCTTTTCATAAAGATGTTCCTGATCAAATTCGTGGAAATGCTGACGCAGTTCTCAATCTGGATAATGAGGCAACAGAATATGTTACTCATAAGGCCCTTATTAAGAGGGAAAAACTATGGGTGGATAAGTTCTTCAAGGATACAATCTGGAGTGTGGATATTGCAGGGGTGGCATCTGGCCCGACAGGCCCTCAGGTTTTGCATTGGAGTCTTGATACTGGTGATCCTATTAAGGATATTAGAACAGGTAAGACAAACCGTCTTCAGGATACTGGATTTGAATCCAATACTTTAATTATGGGCAAACAGGTGTGGGATGCTATTATTGATCATCCTGATATTGTTGACCGGATCAAATATGGTCAAACACCGGGAAATCCCGCAATTGCCAATGTCGAAGCACTCATGAAATTATTTGAGCTGGAAAGAATATTTGTCATGAAGGCTATTGAGAATACAGCTGCGGAAGGTGCGACAGCTGCTCATGCTTTTATCGGCGGCAAACACGCTTTGTTATGTTATGTTGCGCCTTCACCGGGCATCATGACTCCTTCAGCTGGATATACTTTCAGTTGGACTGGATGGATGGGTGCTGGCGTTGAAGGTAATCGAATTAAGCGATTCAGGATTGAAAAACTTGAATCAGATCGTGTTGAAATTCAGATGAGTTTCGACCAGAAACTGGTTGCAGCAGATTGTGGATATTTCTTCAACGGGATCGTGGCATAAACGTGTTTTTTGAAATCAACAGTGAGGGGCGAAAGTCCCTCACTTATCCGATAGGAGGGAGAAACACATGAGATTAATTCCATTAGTAAAAGGCATGAAACTTTATTGTCGTAGGGCAATAAATACGGGCGGTAAAAACTATCTTGAAGGTCAGGAACTTCCATACAAGCATTTGTCTTTATCATGGC
>JAUXII010000120.1 GCA_030621075.1 Lentimicrobiaceae bacterium | reverse complement strand
ATAATCAAGTTGGACGAGAGGTATTTGGTTTTCATTTTTTCCACAAACAAGGCATTCTTTTCTGTTTTCTTCACTCATTATAGTAGTTTTTTTTTATAGTCAATAATTGTTTGAATTTTCCCGAAGTACCGATGGTGGTATTTTTCCGGGCTGCAAGTATAGGGAAATTTGTAATGTCTGCCGAAGGCATGGCGGGCAGATAAATATTTATGATTAATTTGCTGCAAGCCACAGGCTGTAAGTATTTAGCAATTGAGTGGTATAATGATGTAATGATTTAATGATGTAATGTGATAATAATATACTTTAGAAAAATAAATTATTATTAATAAAAAATTTACATTTTTCGCAGATTTATACTATCTTTATAGTCCGACTATCTTCCCACTTTTAGAATTAACAATTATGAAAAAAATGGGAATTCTGACCACAACAGCTATCATGGTGGCATTTTTGTTCATTTATGCCCCCCAATGCCATTCTCAAACCATTATTATTGACAGCACATTTAACCAGGATGTAATTATTTATCCTTTTGATGGAATAGATACTATTACCGGGTTGAAAATTTGCGGTTCAGTGTGCTTACAAAGCGACTCCAGCCTGATTAGGGTGATCTTTACAGATACCACCTATGATGAATTTATGGTTTATGAATCCTATCCGTTAATTACAGCTTCAATAAATTATTCGTTTACAGATGAATGCGATGAAACCTGCTTTCTGAATTCATTAGCGCCATATTGCCTGAGAATTGAAATTATTGATGCGACTTTGACCCTGGACTCCATTCATGTATTTACTGACACGGTTGAAAATGCTGATTTAATGCAATATAGCTATAAAAGGCTTAAAGATTCCCTGAAAATTGACCGAATGAACGAAAATATTTCTCTAACAGGAATGAGGTGGAAAGCAGGTGATAATTTATTTGTGGGAGAGTTTTATAAATACAAAAAAGAGACATTTGGAGAAAAATACAATCTTATTGGATTTGATTATTATGCAGGAGGTATCTTTGATTTACCCTGGGCTACGTCAAGATACTATGATCAAAGCGATTTGGTAAAATCTTTCGACTGGCGTAACCGGCACGGTGCCAATGATAAAGATTCCCCTTATTATGATAATGATACCATGGGTACCGGATGGCTTACAAAAGTGAAAGATCAAAGGCATTGCGGTTCTTGTTATGCATTTGCAACTGTCGGGATACTTGAAGCCGATATCAATTTATACTTTAACCAACATCTTGACCTTAATCTTTCCGAACAGGATATTGTTTGTAACTATCCTGGCGGCCAGGGATGTGGGGGTGGAAATCCGAGTACTGTTCTTAATTATCTTAAACAAGATTCTATACTTCGTACGGAATATTGTTACCCTTATTTTGCAACTGATGATGTAGATACCTGTGCAGATTTAGAAAACAATTGTACTTATCCTGATACAACCGTTGATATTAATGGGTATGGAGTGATTGATGATCCGAATGATACTGAAAAGATAAGAAAAAGGCTTATTGAAAAAGGGCCGCAAGTAGCAGTATATCAAATTGGCAGTCCTCTTGATCTTCATGCAGTAGCTTTAACAGGATATATTGTGGATCCGGTTGATCAAAGTATTATCTGGATTTATAAAAACAGTTGGGGCGAAAGCTGGGGAGTAAACGGATTTGGTTATACTTGCCTTACATTCAGTATGTTCCATGACATTTATTTCATCTTTCCACCCACTTATGTAAGGTGTGAAGTTCCTCCGGAACAATTGTGTAAAGACGAAGATGGCGACGGGTATTGTGTTTGGGGAATAGGGGACAAACCGGAAGATTGCCCTTGTCCAAGTGATTTACAGGACTGCGATGACAATAATTCATTGTTAGGCCAATATGATTCGAATTATTACTGTACTTGCCTTCTTCCATATGTTTCAAATCCTGATACTATTACTTCTTTTGCGCTTTGGCAGGACACATTGTATGTTGACAGGGATATTATTATTGACTCCGGCGGCATGTTAACAGTTGAAGGTTTTGTGGGTTTTTCGCCAGGCGCTAAGGTGATTGTTAAACCGGGGGGTGAATTGTTAATTGACGGAGGTACACTTTCCAAGGCTTGTCCCCAAAAATGGAATGGTGTTGAAGTGTGGGGGAAGCCCGACACAACACAATACTGTACCGACCAGCAAGGCGTTTTAAGGTTGCATAATAATGGATCTATACAAAATGCACTAACAGGTGTTATTACAGGGAAAAAGGTAAATGGAGATTATGTTCCGGGTTACGAAGGAGGTATTATTCAGGCACGGGAAGCGCTGTTTTTGAATAATAACACGGATGTGGAATTCCGTCCATATCATAATATACACCCTTATAGCCCTGATGATACAGTTAATAACATTAGTTATTTTACAAAATGTACTTTTGAAACCGATTATTTTGAATGTTTGGATTACGGTATGCCGGAAGCTCATATGATTCTTGATGAAGTAAAAGGAATTAGATTTTCAGGCTGTTCGTTTATTAACGGGTTCCCTGTCCCTCTGGTCAACTTTAGCGGCATTACGGACGAGATTGTAGGAATTTATGCCACAGACGCATCCGTATGGGTATTACCCGTATATGAACAGTATCAACCCTCTCCGCCACCTGATCCTCCGTGCGATACATGTTACGAAGTAATACCCTGTACCTTTGAGAATCTGAGATACGGAATAAGAGCATTTAATTCAGGAGGTAATAAAGTATTTCATGTGTCTGAGGCCATATTTAATAATACCATTGCAGGCATTTATCTTTCCGGTTATAATCAACCCAAAATTACATCCAATAAATTTGATCCGGTTACTAATGTAAATTTTGATGTTTTGGGCAATAATCTGTTCTGGGGAGGGATATATATGGAAGGATGTACAGGCTATCATATTGAAGATAATGAATTTAGCGGCCCGTATAATCCAGCTACAATTTCTCTTGATCATGACTGGTGTATTGGCATGTATATAAAAGATTCCGGACCGGATGATAATGAAATTTACAATAATATTTTTCATAATTTGCATGGTGGCATTGTTGCTGAAGGAGTAAACAGGGATGAATTTACCGGCTTGTGCCTCAAATGCAATGACATGGCAAATAACCGAAATGATTTTCTTGTATGGGAATCTCTGCTGGAGGGTGCGGATCCTTATGTTGGGATCAAATATATGCAAGGCGCCGACACAAACCTTACTAATGCGCTGGCAGGAAATACTTTCACTCCCTATACTTCAGCGGCTTATGACAATGGATCAGATGATAAGTATTATTGGAATTACCTGAATTATGCTATGAATTTTGATTATTTCCATCATCAAAAACAGGATTTTCCTCTCACCTATCCATTAGATAACAACTATACCGATTCTACGATTTTGCTGATTGAAAAACCAAGTCTTGAATATGATAAATCTTCAGCTTGTCCTTCCGGTTTAGGTAACAACCAGTTAAAAAGTGGCAGTGGATCGAGATTTGAAATGGCAATAGCTGATGAACAAATCGATTATTACCAGGGGGAGTTAAATGAATTGGTGGATGGCGGTGATACTTATGAGCTTAATTTCGATGTTATGGCCAGCCTACCGGATGAAGCGTTAGAAATCAGGGAGCAATTGTTAAACGAATCACCCTATCTTTCCGATACGGTTATGAAGCAGGCCATTTATAAAGAAGATGTCCTGCCCAACGCCATGGTACGCGATGTGCTTGTTGCAAACCCGCAATCAGCCAAATCTGAAAAGGTTCTTGAGTCTCTTGAAGGCCGCTTTGATCCCATGCCCGGATATATGATGGCAGAGATCATGGAGGGCAGGGAATATCTTGGAGCTAAAGAAATCTTGGAATCCAAACTTGGCTACTGGCAGCAGTACAGGTCGAGAGCAAAAAATCAACTGATCCGCGATTTCCTGACTGACACTACTTTATACAATCCATATGATAGTCTGATTGCTTTATTCCTGGACGAAAATGACCTGCAATCAAAATATCGCCTGGCATTCAGCTACCTGGATAATGACCAGGTAAATGAAGCCATAGATGCGTTAGACGATATACCCGTTACATTTGAACTGAACAATTATCAAACTGCCATACATGAGGATTATGAAGACTATTTTGGTATTTTGCAAATGATGAGCGACAGTACCTGGAATGCACAACAATTGGACTCTGTTTGCATTAATACATTAGCTGATATAATGGATAATGATTATCCATTAATCAGCGATTATACCCGCGGGCTACTGGTAAAAGGAGGGCATATTGATTATACGGAACAGGTCGTTTATTCAAATAATACAAAATCTTACTGGATTTATCCGCTCAACCCTGAAGAAAAATTAATCCCCCAAATGGACTATTTACAACTGTTTCCCAATCCTGCCTGTAATTATGTAATTGTTTATTTCAATACGATTGAATTGAAGACAACCGGTAAGTTGCTGATGCATGATATAAACGGTAAGATACTGGAGACAATAGTGCTTAATAATCATCAGGATCAGTTGATTTTGAATTTGGGAGGTATTCCTAACGGAATGTATATTATTAGCTTATATGTAAATGGTGAACTTATTGAAAGTGAGAAGTTGACAAAAACTGGAATTTAAAATTTTTATTCTGAATTATGTTTATAATAAGAATTATTATAGCTATTATTTTTTCTACTGTATTCTTAAATGTAATTAATGGACAGGGATGGCCAGTTATATACGGAGATAATGACCAGGCCCATGTTCGAAGTTTACTGGAAGATTATGATAAAGGATACATGATTGTTGGATTTTTAGATAAAGGAATCATAGCTTCCCAGTGGAGTTGGATATTGAAGATAGATTTAAATGGCGAAGTACTATGGGAGAAAAAATTTGGAAATTTATCGTATCAGACATATGTTAGTGTGATACATAAGAATAATGATAACAGTAAAATAATAGCAGGAGCAACAAGTAAAT
>JAUXII010000185.1 GCA_030621075.1 Lentimicrobiaceae bacterium | reverse complement strand
GGGCAGCCTGATTTTACTACACCTGAGTTCATAAAGCAGGCAGCTGTGCAGGCACTCGATCAAAACTTTACATTTTATCCGCCTGTTCCGGGCTTTATGGATCTAAGGGAGGCTATTAGTATTAAATTTAAAAGAGATAATAATCTCGATTACCAACCCGACCAAATCATAGTATCATCAGGTGCAAAGCATTCCATTACCAATGTTCTGTTAAGTTTAATCGATCCGGGAGATGAAGTACTTGTTCCTACCCCCTATTGGGTAACATACAGGGAACTAATAAAATTTGCAGAAGGAAAATGCGTTTATATTACTGCCTCCTTAGAAAATGATTATAAAATAACCCCTGAGCAGATTGAAGCTGCCATTACCGATAAAACCAAGCTTTTTATCTTCAGCAGCCCTTGCAACCCTACCGGTTCTGTTTATACAAGAGATGAGCTCAGAGATATTGCCCATGTGTTAGCCAGGCATAAAATATTTGTTATTTCCGACGAAATTTATGAACATATTAATTTTACCGGTGTCCATGAAAGTATCGGGCAGTTTGATTTTATTAAAGATTACGTCATAACTGTCAATGGCGTCTCTAAAGGGTTTGCTATGACAGGCTGGAGGCTTGGATATATAGGAGCTCCCAAAACAATCGTTCAGGCATGTAACAAATTACAGGGGCAAATGACTTCCGGAACATGCACTATTTCCCAAAAGGCTGCTTTGAAGGCATTGTTAACTGATCCTAAGCAATTGAAAGAACTTAAAGTTATGGTGTCGGTTTTTAAAGAACGCAGAGATGTTGTTATTGAATTACTGAATGAAATACCCGGCATCAAAACCAATATACCTGAAGGTGCATTCTATGTTTTTCCTGATATCAGCGAATTGTTTGGAAAAAGTAATGGAGAAACAACCATTCATAATTCCGCTGACCTCTGTTCACTTCTCTTAAAAGAAGAATTTGTTGCCTTGGTTCCCGGGTCTGCTTTTGGAAGCCCTAACTGTGTTAGGATATCTTACGCAACCTCAACAGAATTGTTGACAGAGGCTATTCATCGTATTAAAAATGCTATCTCAAAATTATATTGATTAACACTTAGTTGCTGGTTACAAGTTTCAGGTTTCAAGTTATGATGGATAAAACAAGAATAAAATCATTTTTCAGTAATGCCGACAAGCTTAAAGTGCTGGTGGTTGGTGATGTAATGCTCGATTCATATATCTGGGGAAGCGTAAACAGAATATCCCCTGAGGCGCCGGTACCAATTGTAGCAGTGAATAAAAGAATCAATCTTCTTGGAGGTGCGGCTAACGTTGCCCTTAACATCAAAGCCATTGGCGCCGAACCAATTTTATGCTCTGTTATTGGGAACGATTCGAAAGGCAGGGATTTTCTCGAACTATTAAGAATTGAAGGGCTTAAGCAGGATGGTATTTACAGCAGTGAGGAACGATTAACAACAACAAAATTCAGGGTATTTGGCAATAACAGTCAATTGCTCAGAGTTGATGAAGAGTCTGATAATGAGCTATCAACGCTTGAGTCTGATAAACTGATCAATAAATTCAACTCTTTTCTATCCCACACCCAGGTCGATGTCATTATCATGCAGGATTACAACAAAGGTGTCCTTTCGCCCAGGATAATTGAACATGTTATCAATCAGGCTAAAAAACACCAGATTCCGGTAGCTGTTGACCCCAAAAAGAAAAACTTTGAGTTGTACCGGGATATAGCTCTTTTCAAGCCTAATCTTTCAGAACTTACTGAAGGTTTAAAAATTGAGTTTAATCCAACAAATGAAGATGAGTTAACAAATGCCGTTGGTCATTTTCAAAAAAAACAACAAATTAAAAACCTTATTGTCACATTATCGGAACGAGGCATATTTATTAGTTCGGGTAATGAAGAGAATCAGTATGAGCGACATTTAATCCCTTCACATGTCAGATCAGTAGCTGATGTTTCAGGTGCGGGTGATACGGTTATTAGTATTGCTTCACTTTGCTTAGCTCTTCAACTAACTCCCTATGAAATGGCATTTCTTTCCAACCTTGCCGGTGGCCTTGTTTGTGAATCTGTTGGGGTTGCTCCCATTGACAGAAACAAGTTTTATAAAGAAATTCAAAATTATTCAGATAATGGCCGACAAAAATAGTTTTATATATTTGCCGATTCTTTGCTTTCTAATAATAATAAAACATACTAAGTCTCGTTAAATAATAATTAAACAGGGTGAAATATTGAAGCAGTTACGGATTATAGCATTTAGTTTATTATTTAGCTTTGGGCTATTTACTTCGCAGGTTAATGGACAGTTTACCCTTGTTCCTAATCTTCCAAAATACGATTTTGCCCCCTATCATTTCGGGTTCAGTTTAGCCGTTAATCAGATGTTCTTTTCAATAGATCCTGTTGAGAATTATCAAAGCATACTTTGGGGCCCTGCTTACATTCCCGACTTTTTCGCTGACTCTGCTTACATCCTTGGTATTGAAGGCCGGTATACGTATGGATTTACCATAGGTATTATTTCAAATTTACGCCTTGGGAAATATTTTGACTTTCGCTTTTTACCCGATTTATCGTTTGGTGAAAGAGAACTACATTATACCATAAAGAAATATTGGAAAGATGGAGAAGAAATTTTCGTTAAAGAAAAAAAAATCTACTCGACATATGTAGATTTCCCTTTACGGATTAAGTACAAGTCAAAACGTTTACATAACATGCGTGCATATTTACTTGGTGGAGCCAGGTATAGCATTGACCTTGCTTCTGAGGCTAAAAAAAACCAGGATGAGCTTGACGATAAGCATGTTAAGCTTAAAAAAAGTGACGTAGCAATAGATGGAGGAGTTGGGTTTGATTTTTACACTACCTATTTTAAATTTGGAATTGAATTAACCATGTCATACAGTCCGCTTGATGCAATTGTTAAAGAGGATAACCTTTATACTAACTCAATAGACCGCCTTTCATCCAAAATATTCACATTCACTTTTACTTTTGAATAATCTAACAATTTTTCACTTATTATAATGAAAAAAAATCCTGAAAATAAAAGCCTCTTCGAAATTTTGCTAAAAAAATCCATCCTGAAACAAACTGTTTATTCTACCACTTATAACATATTTCAGCTATTTAAGTCAAACATAAGGAGGTTGGTTGACGACTTCAATGCAACAAATCTTAATGAAAAAGATAAAGTTCCAGTAAAATTTAAAGAAACTGGTGAATTTCAGTTTGAAATAAAATTTGCAGGTGATATTCTTATCTTCATGATGCATACCAATGTATTTGAATTTTCAAGAAATCATGAAGTAATGAAAACACCTTATGTTAAAGAAGATAAAGAGCGCTCATATTGCGGTGTGATCCATATTTATAATTTCCTTTCTGATTCATTCAAATATAATCGTATCAATGATGTTGGATACCTGATAGGCAGGGTTTTCATCAACAAGGAGAAGCGTTACTTTATTGAAGGAAAGCGGGAAGTGGGCCTTCTTTATAATAATTTCGGGAATGCGGTTATTGATGAAGCTTGTATTAGAAATATCATTGAATCATCCATTCTATATACTATTAATTTCGACCTTTTAACTCCACCCTTTGACAATGTAAAAGAAGTTACAGTTCAGGACATTAAAACAGCCCTTGCAAATATGAGACTTAAAACCGGTAAAAGGCTTGGTTTTAAATTCCAGGAAGACCATAATGAGCATAAATCAAATGAAAAGTAGCCCATACTATTGCATTGGCTAACAGGTTCTATTTTTAATGACCGGGCCACCCGGGCGTAACTT
>JAUXII010000214.1 GCA_030621075.1 Lentimicrobiaceae bacterium | reverse complement strand
GAATTGGGTTTATACTGAGGTAAATTACCTGTATAACCGTTCCAGCGATTACCACCGTTTTGCATAAGTGTATATACGTGACCTAAATCTATGATAGAGAGAATAGAATCTGCAAAGCTTACAGGATTAATGATCCTGTCCTCAAACCAATTGATTGCCAGCGTATAATTTTGAACTTTGATATCGCACCAGATCATAATATACTCCGTGATCCCGATGATTTCATCATTTTCCCATAATGCAGGTACTGTATCCAGGTACATCTGTAAGCCCATATAATCCTGATCGTAAAGATCAGTTACCAGAAGAATCTCCTTTACTGCTGCTTTCTGGTATTTGGATTCGGGATAGTTTTCAATGATTTGTTTAAACTTAGCCTTTGCTTCAGCGTAACTGCTGTCAATGATATCCTGTTTAGCAGCATAAAAAAGTACCTTGGCTTCCTCCGTGCTTTTTTGTCCTCCCCACGATGGTTCCCAAACCGGTTCATAAAAATATGCATTCGCCGGCTCCAGATCGTCTTCTGGCGAGAAATTCTCTCCCCAGTAGTTATTTCTTATATCATACCCGATCAAAATATTGTTATCCATTTTAACTACATAATCATCTTCGTTATCGTTATAGATCGAATTGTACTCGAATTCACGAGGAAAACTACTCCCATCACTAAAAACCTGAACGGAAATATTGTCTTTGATCCGTTGTGTTTGATCTTCTTCATTCGACTGGCTATTGCCTGTAAGATTAATTGAACTTCTTTGCATACATGCCAGCCCGATATCATTACCATGAACATAATTATTCTCAATGTCCACACGGCTGTAATGAGCTTTAATACCTTGCACGTCATCAACTGTACTTCCTGTAAAATGGACTTCACAATTACTAATTTCATGAAGTGTACCAACGGCATTTCCTGAGTAATACAAACTGATCCCATCTCCATCCGAATAGCTTACTGTGGTGCCGGAAATTTGAAAATGCGGATAACCGCTTATCTCGATCACCGATAAACCTGAGCCGTTGATAAAGTCACAGTCCGATATAACTATCTTGCCCACATTCGGATAAGTAACCATTCCAGACCTGCAGGCTTTAAGAGGTGTATTGTCAAAATGGGATTGATTAAGAAAAAAGTATTGATTGTTTTCAACTTTATGGAGTTCAACATATGAATCCTTAAAATTACAGGCTGAAAAGATCAGGGTGCTGGCAATCCCTGTCAAAGTAACATTCTCAAAAGTAGCAGATGTAAAGGATTCTATCAGTTCGCTGTTCCGGATATCGATAACGAATGAAGCATCTTCAGGGGCACTGAAATGAACATTATTTTCAACAATTAGATTCCCATAGACAATAAGGCTATCATCGGTACCGGAAATTGCCGAAAGTGTGGCATCATTCATAATATAAAGTGTGGCATCTTCTTCGACAATCAATTTGCCGTCATTTTCGAAAAACAGAGTCGAATGAGAGGGCATTATAATTGTGTTGCCTGAACGTAAATATACTTCTTCAGTAATGAATGCTGTTTCAGGTATGGTCACATCATGGGTAACTTCGAAGCCTTGTGCCATCAGGTTCAATCCAGGATCACCAAATAGATTAAAAGCAAAAGGATCACAATAAGTGTTTGTGTTAAGTTTTGCTGCCAAAATAAATTCACCTGTAATAAAACAATGATTATTCCAAATAAAATAGGGGATTCGCGTTACAAGATCAACAGGTGGAATTTGTTGTGGATGATTCAAACCCGTAAAAATAGCTCTTCCACACCCGAGAAATCCAACAAACCCCTTATTATCTGAATAGGTCGTAAGAGCTTCTGCCATGCAATCATAAGTCCGATCAAATTTACCATTTAAACATGAAAGGCTTGAACAAAAGGGGTAAGTATATTCAGTGGTCAAACCAGAAACAAAATCTTCAATTAACATGCTTTCATACTGTCCCTGGGCATTCTTGTTCTGCCATCCTTTTCCATTGTTGGTGCCATGCCCGCAGTATAACATCGTGAGTGAACCATTATTTAACATATCTAATGTGGGCTCCTTAATCTGTCCAGCTAAGTTATGCCAAATAACGGTATTAAGATTAATGTCCGGATCATAGTTAGAAAGTAATCCACTAACAAAATCATAGTATAATACCCACCATAGGATTATTTGAAAATCACCGTTGGTATGAGCCACATTGTTCTTATATCCCTCCAAACAGTATTCCGTTTCAAACTTTATGGTCTTTTCAACAATATTATGAAGTTCTATTTCATTATTCGGCGGAAAATAATCAACACTGAATCTGCCAATAAACAATTCTCCAACTCTATCATATATTCCCTCGTCGCTTGTAAGGCAAGAATAATAATAATCAGATGGATATGCATCACCCTGATAATTATCTCCCGGATTAGGATCATAGGAGGTGGGCATTCCAAGATTATGGAGGCCACGTGTATCCCCAATAAGTAAAACATATCCAAGTTTCCCGTCAAGTGTATGCTGTGCACTAGCACCTTCGTAAACAAAGCGGATGCAGGTTCGGATACGCTGTTCTTTTTTAAATTCTTCGTCAGGAAAACCTGCGTAGTAAAAGCCTAATTCATCCGAGATAATATTAGTAGCATTTAATATAGCTACATCAAATCCATTATACGTTGCCCTATGGTTAGCTATTCGCAAAACTTCAGAATCGGGATTCGTGGGATCAAAAAAAGGTTCAGAGCAAATAATGAGGTAATCCGCGACAATAGTACTTGCCTGACTGGTTTCAGTAAGGGTAATCCATTGCACAATCCCATCTGGATCAACATTATCATTAATCACTGCTGAAACACCCGTACTAGGGTAATTCAACATGGTGTTTGTAGCAATGTTGTTGAAAATCCCCACATTGGCATTTACCGGTGTTGATGGATTAACAAAAGAAAGCGTAATCTCATACTCTTCATTTACATGGATCTCTTCTGAAACCGGATTGAACTGTACGGGATAAATAAAAACTTCGGCATACTTCTGGTCACGGAAATATCCAATGGAATGGATCTCCGCATTGACCTGTGGATAATACTGATTGGTGTTATAGGCAACTGTGTCAAAATAAAATACTTCCTCAAGGTAAACCGTACTGTCGGGGTTTGTTACTTCAACATAATCGGGAGCAGGATAGATGTAATAATTCTGCATAGTAGAGCTACTTGTTACATTCACACTCAAAACTACGCTATCACATTCGGGTATAGCGATCAGTTGCCTGATGTAAGGCGTTTCAGGTTCTCCTGTAACAATAAATCTTCCACTTCCCGGAATGTTGATCCGTTGAAAGGATGTATTGTTCACAACTGTATCGGTTTGATACATTCCGCAAACTTCTACAGTAAATTCTACATTCGAATTATCGGATGAAATCAACTGAATGATTGG
>JAUXII010000234.1 GCA_030621075.1 Lentimicrobiaceae bacterium | reverse complement strand
AACAAGGAGGGTATTATGAAAAAAGGAATGTTTACTTCTTTAATGTTTGTTTGTTTTCCTCTTTTGTTGTTTGGGCAGACAATCGTAACGATCCCCAGTTTGAATGGGAAACCGGTATTTATGCTCAAAATATCAGTATTGACGGCAACATAGGACCTACAGGGATAAAAGAAAACAGTAACAAATTTACAGGGAATACATTTTTATTTAATTATCCAAATCCATTCAGAAATTCAACAACAATAGAATATAAAATAACTGAAACCGGTAATGTAAATATTTCATTATACACTCTTCAGGGGCAGTTTGTAAAAAATATTTTTGAAGGCAATAAATCAACAGGAACTCATGCATTGCAATTAGAGGCGTATGATTTAAAACCAGGGATATATCTAATAAAGCTTATATCAGATAATAATATAAGCCATCATAAAATTATTTTATCCAAATAAAGGCCGGATTTTTACATATTGCGTGTTACAAAACAGTACGAAAATCAAAGGTTTCTCTTTTTATAAAATTACCTCTCCCGGCACTCCCGGTAAATTTATCATCCTGTACTATAATTTCTCCCCGTGACAGGACCGTTTCGGCATTCCCTTTTATATGCTTTCCCTCAAACATGGAATAGTCCACACGCATATGATGTGTGCTGGCAGAGATAATATGTTCTGCATCCGGATCCCATATCACTATATCAGCATCAGAGCCCACAGCAATGGTTCCTTTTCGTGGGTACATGCCAAACATTTTTGCGGGGGCTGTGGAAACCAGTTCAACCCAGCGGTTCACTGAAAGTCTTCCTTCATTTACACCGCCTTCAAATAATAATTGTAAGCGGTTTTCAATACCCGGACCTCCGTTCGGGATTTTTGTAAAATCACCTATTCCAAGATCTTTTTGTCCCTTAAAGTTAAACGGACAATGGTCAGTTGAGACAATTTGCAGATCATTTTGCCGGAGTCCGGCCCATAATTTTTCCTGGTTCCATTTTTCTCTGAGTGGAGGAGAAAAAACAAATTTGGCACCCTCAAAGCCTGGTTTTTTCATATCTTCCAGAGAGAGGAAAAGATATTGCGGGCATGTTTCGGCGAAAGCCGGCAATCCTTTATCACGGGCTTCTGTCACTTTTATAAGTGCATCATTCGATGTAAGATGCACAATATAAACCGGGGCTCCGGCCATCTCCGCCAAGGCTATGGCTCTGTTTACCGCTTCTCCTTCAGCTGCCGGGGGGCGGCTCAGGGCATGGAATATAGGAGCCGTATTCCCCGCGGCAAGGGTTTGTTGTACAATGAAGTCAATAACACTGCCATTTTCAGCATGCATACATATCAGCGCCCCGATCTCTGTACTACGTTTCATCGCTTTGTAAATGGTGGCATCATCTACCATCAGCACATTCGGATAGGCCAGAAAAAGCTTAAAACTGGTAATACCGTCGTTCACCAGATCATTCATTTCATCCAGGCGGGCATCCGGCAAATCGGTTACGATCATATGAAATCCGTAATCGATAGTTGCTTTGCCATCCGCTTTTGCCATCCAGATATCAAGTCCTTCACGCATACCGGAACCTTTCGGCTGAACAGCAAAATCAATTATGGAGGTTGTACCCCCAAAAGCAGCAGCTTTTGTTCCCGTTTCAAAATCATCGCTTGAGGTAGTACCACCGAATGGCATATCGAGATGGGTATGGACGTCGATGCCCCCGGGGATCACATATTTGTCCTTTGCATCTATTACATTGTCAGCATCAATTTCAAGCTTCTTACCGATAAGTGTTATTTTATCGTTTTCAATATAAATATCGGCAGTGTAATCTTGTTCGTCGGTAATGATGCGGCCGTTTTTGATGATAATCGACATAGCTTTGAATGTTTATTTGTTTATTTGTTTATTTGTTTATTTGTTTATTTCGCATCAACGAATCAACGAATAATGATCCCATGCTTTTTCTGGAACGCTGCCAGGCTCTCCCATGTTAGCGGCTTCCCCTCTTTCTTAAAATCTTCCATTAATTCATTCCATGTCTTAGAAGCTGAACCGTCATCAGTCCTGACCATGGATATACATCCCTCAACCGGACAAACCAGAAGGCACAGACAGCACCCAACACACTCTTCTTCTATGACAATTGTTTTACTGTGCTCATTTTCATGGATTAAATCTATCGCCTGATGAGCGCCATCTTCACAGGCTATGTAACACAGGTTACAATGAATACACTTTTTCTGGTCTATTCGGGCAACTGTTTTATGAAGTAAATTGAAGTTGCCAAAATTTTCAATCTGGTCCAGAGCCAGCCCCCTGATCTCCCCAATTGTTTGATAGCCTTTTGATTCCATCCAGTTGGATAATCCTTCCACCAGATCATCAATAATTCTGAAGCCATAATGCATTACTGCGGTACACAATTGCACACTGGTAGCTCCAAGTAAAATAAATTCCAGTGCATCTCTCCAGGTACTTATCCCACCGATACCGGATATAGGCAGGTTAACCTTAGGATCGTTGGCAACCTGTGATACAAGATGGAGTGCAATCGGTTTTACAGCAGGACCGGCATAACCCCCATGACTGCTCTTACCGTCAACAGAAGGAAGTATTTTTAATGTATTCAGATCTACCCCAATTATACTATTGATGGTGTTTATCAAAGAGATACCTGAAGCGTTTCCTGCTTTTGCAGCACGTGCCGGAAACTGAATATCGGTTACATTAGGTGTTAATTTCACAAGCACAGGGATAGTAGATACTTCTGTTACCCATTCGGTGATCATCTGACAATATTCGGGGACCTGCCCGATTGTAGATCCCATTCCCCGTTCGCTCATCCCATGCGGACATCCATAATTTAATTCTATGCCATCAGCACCGGTGTCGATAGTGCGCTTTACAATATCCTGCCATATCTCTTTTTTCGATTCGACCATTATAGAAACAACCACTGCACGATCGGGCCACAGCCGTTTTGTTTCTGCTATCTCTTTTAAATTGATTTCAACAGAACGGTCGCTAATAAGCTCAACATTGTTTAAGCCAACTACTTTTCGTCCATTTATATCCAAACCACCATATCGGTTGCAAACGTTCATTACCGGTTCGCCGATCGTTTTCCAGACTGTGCCACCCCATCCTTGTTCAAATGCTTTGCAGTTCTGGTATGCAGAATTAGAAGGCGGACCGGAGGCCAGCCAGAATGG
>JAUXII010000018.1 GCA_030621075.1 Lentimicrobiaceae bacterium | reverse complement strand
ACTTCTACGCCGTTGGGAAACCTGTTGGTGAGCAAATTACCGATGCGGAATGGATCGGAGAGGTTTACTACCCCGCTAAATTCTCAATAGGAAGGTTTCTAATCCCATCATTGAATATCGAAGCTTCTTTTGCTTTTCAGAAATTCCACCAAGATTCTATTTTACTTTGGAAGAGTGATGATACCGACCCCCAAAACATTAAACCTGCAACCTATCTCCCTATTTCCAAAGACAAACTCTTCTGGAACGCTGATATCGAACTTCAATACAGCTTAGCCAATGGATACATAATTAATGAGAATTCCTGGTTTACACCTTATATCTTTGGAGGAATTGGAGCCACAAAAATGGATGGAACAATTTATTTCCTACTGGACTATGGTGTGGGTGTGGAAGCCTGGTTCTGGAAACATTTGGCTTTCAACTTTGAAGCGGCCTACGACTACATGCCTGATTATCACGACTACATGCATTACTCCCTTGGATTAAAAGGCAGGTTTGGCGCAGCAAAAGATACCGATAAAGATGGTATTCCGGATAAGAAAGACGCCTGTCCGCTGATGCCCGGATTGCCCGAATTTGATGGTTGCCCCGACACCGATGGTGATGGCCTGGTCGACTCACTTGATCTCTGCCCGGATATTCCTGGCCCATTTGAGTTCAGGGGATGCCCTGATACCGATGGTGACGGTTTACCCGATAATATTGATGACTGTCCTAAAATTCCAGGTCCCAAAGAATCAAATGGTTGTCCTGATACCGATGGCGATGGTATACCCGATAAAGACGATCTGTGTCCAAATGATCCGGGACCAAAAGAAACTCAAGGCTGTCCCGATAGAGATGGCGACGGCGTTACCGATAAAGATGATCTGTGTCCCGATACTCCGGGCCCGAAAGAATTGAATGGCTGCCCTGATACCGATGGCGATGGTGTACTGGATAAAGATGACGAATGCCCAAACGATCCAGGCCCCGTAGCACTTAATGGCTGCCCTGACAAAGATGAAGACGGTGTTGCAGATATCCATGATAAATGCCCTGACACACCCGGACCAATCGAAAATGATGGCTGCCCGATTATTGAAAAAGTAATCATTGAACAAATCGAAAAAGAAATTGCCTATGAGGCTGATAATATTGAATTTGAAACAGGTAAATATATTATTAGGAATTTCTCTTTACCTAACCTGAATAATATCATTAAGGTCATGCTCAAACACCCTACTACCAAATATATTATCGAAGGGCATACCGACAATGTTGGCAGTGATGATCTTAACCTTGATCTGTCGCAAAATCGGGCATTTGCTGTCAAACAATACTTCATTGACCATGGCATTGATGCTGACAGGCTAACAGCTGTCGGTTATGGCGAATCAAAACCAATCGATATCAATTCAACGGTTGAAGGCCGTGCGCATAACCGTCGTGTGGAAATTCATATGCTGCAAGACGAGAAATAATGTAACATAACTGACAACAAAAAGGGACTTTTTTTAAGGTCCCTTTTTTTTGCCCCGGCATTTCGTCACAGAGTTTATCTCCACGAGTACTCGGGGGGGCTCTTCAACTTGAGGCTTGCAGCTTGTAGCTAAATTAAGAACCTTTTACATCTTTTCTCGTTAAAAAAGGAATAACTATATCCCTTTACCATGAAGAAGAGATTATTTCTTACAGCCTTGCTTGTTTTTACCTTACTTTTTCTCTTTGAAAATAGATCCTTTGCCCAGCAAAAGATGTTGCCCTGGACTTTTGGACTGAGCTGGCACTGGGCCGACTTTCAGGCTGTTGAAATGACCCTCTCCGAACAGCTCACCAATGCAAACTGGATAGGCGAACCCTGGCCTACAAAAATATATGCAGGTAGGTTTTTGAATCCTTCATTTAACGTTGAAGCGTCATGGGCCTTCATGAAATTCGACGGGGCTACCCTGACGATAGCTGATAATGAGATAATTACATTAACCGATAATTTTTTTTGGAATGGGGATATTGAACTTCAATATAGCTTTGCCAATGGCTATATCTTAAATGAATACAGCTGGTTTACACCATATATATCCGGTAGTGTTGGAGCAACGCATATGAATAATAAAACCTATTTTATGACAGGGTATGGAGTAGGGTTAGATGCATGGGTAACAAATAACGTAGCTGTTAACATTGAAGGTGCATATGATTATGTTGCGGACTATCACGATTATTTTCATTTTTCATTAGGAGTAAAATTCCGACTCGGAAAAGCAAAAGATACGGATGGAGATGGTATTCCGGATAAAAAGGATGTATGCCCTTACCATCCGGGAATCCAGGAAATGTCAGGATGCCCGGATAGTGATGAGGATGGTATAGTAGACAGCCTGGATCGCTGTCCGACAAAAAAAGGACTACACGAATTCCAGGGATGTCCCGACAGGGACCGTGATGGTATTCCGGATATTGATGACCAATGTCCAAAGAAAAGAGGCCTTAAGGAACTTAATGGATGCCCTGATGCCGATAGGGATGGCATCCCTGATATAGATGACCAGTGCCCAAACGAACCTGGACCAAAAGCTACTTTCGGATGCCCTGACAAGGATAATGATGGCGTTCCTGACAGAGATGATGAATGCCCTGATGAGAAAGGTGCAATAGAAAATTCAGGCTGCCCATTAATAAAAAAAGAGGAATTAGTAGTTATTGAAGAAACCTTGCAATTCCATGCTGAAAATATTGAATTTGCAACAGGCAGCTTTAAAATCAAATCCATCTCCTATTCTAATCTCAATGATATATTTTTGATCATGAAAAAATATCCAACATCAGGATTTTACATTGAAGGACATACCGATAATGTTGGAAACGAAGAGCTGAACCTCCGATTATCACAAAACCGGGCACAGTCAGTAAGAAAATACTTTATCGACAAAGGAATTCCGGCCGAAAGAGTAGCTGCTATGGGATACGGTGAAAGCAGACCCATCGTTTCGAACACAACCTCAGAAGGCCAGGCAAGGAACCGGAGAGTGGAGATACACCTGATCCAGGGAAAGGCTGCCTTTGAGGCCACTCCCGTTGAACCAGTAAAAGAAACCATTAAATATTCACCTGAAGAAATTGGGAACTTTACCATACAAATCGGTGCTGGTAAAGATAACAACCCGAAATTCATGAAGCTATCGGAGGTTAGAAGATGTAAAGGAAAAGATGGGCTTATACGATATATCATTGGTAATTTCAAAACCAGAAAAGAGGCAGATGACTATTGCGAAATGATTAAATCCAAAGGCTATTCAGATGCATGGGTAGCTGAAATTGACGAAAATAGAATTAATTGCTATTAGAGTTTATTTTACTGTCTGTTGTTTACCAAGGCGTTAGAGAATGTATTTAATTATACTGATCTAACGCCTTTATTTTCTATTATTTTAAAAGAATCTTTCGATCTTTGCAAAAATGAAAAATATCATGAAGATCAAATTTAAATCTATCCTGTCGCTTACCATTAGCATAATAATTGTTTCTGGTTGTAACGTACAAAAAAAATTAGATAATAGACAATCAGACAATTTTGATACACCCACCCAGGAACTGAAGAAAAATATTGTCGACTATTTTGCTGAAGACACAACAGCAGTCTCTAACTTCATTGTACATGATGAAAAAATCTTGTGGGCTAACCGTGAAACAGCAGAAAATCTTAGCATGAGCCTAACAAAATATTACGACAAAAAGGAAACGACTCTTACAAAAGATATTACAGTATATTTCGAAAAAAACAAGTACACGATCGATTTAAATTCGGTCATGAATAAAAATATGTTTACGTGGCAAAAGTTAAAAAAGCAGTTAGAATTATTAAATAACGGATGGTCCATAAAGGAAGCACAGGTAGAGGCATGGTCTTCACCCGATGGCTCTGTAAAAAATAATATTAGTCTCTCACAGAAAAGAGCTGAGTCGGGCGCAACATATTTATCAAAAATTGCTGACAAAACCATCTCTCCCGAAAAATTATATAACACTGAAATACTTTCTCATGGCGAAGACTGGGATGGGCTTGTTCAAGCATTGGAAAACTCCAACCTCAACAACAAAAACACCATTATATCAAACTTGCAAAAAACCGATGATCCCAGTCTCAATAAACAAATACTAAAATCATCCGGTGAATACAATGATATAGTTCAACATATTTTCCCTTCGCTCAGGAAAGCAACCTTCACTATCATTTTTGTTGAACAAAAACGATCAAATATGGAAATTGCACACTTGTCAATTTCTTCTCCTGAATTGCTTTCTTATAAAGAACTTATTTACGCTGCTACTTTAACGGAAAACAACCGGCAAAAACAACAAATCTATGAAAAGGCAGCAAAAAAAGATCCTGAAGACTGGCGGGCTCCTAACAACCTTGCCTGTACTTACATAATGGCCGAAGAGTTCAACAAAGCGGTGCCATACCTCAACAAAGCTTCATCTCTATCACCCAAAAATCCAATAATTGCTAATAACATGGCGGCCATTGTACTAAAAACCGGCGATACAGGGAAGGCTGAAACATATATTCAGCTAGCTATGAAAAATGGTATGGATATGAGCTATTTTTCAGGCATACAGGCTTTACAAACAGGAAATTATACGGAAGCGTTAAAATACCTGAATGGTACAACCTGTAACCACAACTATGGCCTGGCATTATTACTCACCGGCAATGAAAAAGAAGCGATGGAAACCCTCAAATGTGCACCGGAAAACGAATTGACTAAACAGTTAATTGAAATCATCTCACTTTCCCGATAATCTACACTCCTTCATTATCTTCCTGAGGAAATCAATTTCCTCACTAAATTCTGTAATAGAACCATATTTATCAACTGCAGTCTTAGAAACAAAAAAAACATCATTATAGCTTAAAGCATTGTAAAGATACGTAGCCCTTTCTCTCTTCTCGCTTCTCGCTTCTCACTTTTCACTTTTCACTTCTCACTTCTCACTTCTCGCTTCTCACTTTTCGCTTTTCACTTTTCGTTTTTATCAATTATCTTACTATTTTTGTCCTAAAGTTAAATATTTCTTTTAAAAAACATCATTCTTGGTTTAATATTTGTAACGAGATTAACAGATAACATATTATTATGAAAACAACTCCAATTATATTTTTGATCTCATTTATTCTTGTAACGGGATTTTCCTATTCCGTTCCCCAATCAGTAACAACAGAGATAACAGCGGCTATTCGAGCGGCTGATGATGAAAAATTAGCCGTTTATTTGAATAATACGGTAGATATTACATTACCAGGTAATGAAGGGACTTACAGTAAAAACCAGGCCCAATTGATCCTTAAAGATTTTTTCTCCAAAATACCCCCTGAATCTTTTGAAATTAATCATGAAGGGTCGTCAAACAACGGATCACTCTATTTAATAGGCACTTATAAAGCAACCGGTAAAACTTACAGGGTTTACATTTTAATCAAAAAAATTTCAGGTAAATACCTTATTCAGCAATTGCAGTTCGAAGCTGATTAGTGTTTTTATTATTAACGATTTTTTGCAATTATCAAATGACCATTGATTATCTAATAGAGCTTGCTATACGAGAGGACCTTGGAGATGGCGACCATACCAGCCTGGCAACAATACCGGCTTCAGCAAAAGGAAAAGCCAGCTTGATGATAAAAGAACCCGGAATATTAGCGGGGATGGAAATAGCTGAGAAGGTTTTCTCAAAGATTGATCCTCATACTATCTTCAAGCCATTGCTTTCTGACGGCACTAACATAAAAAAAGGAGATGTTGCCTTTGTTGTTGAAGGCAAAGTAATTTCTCTGCTTTCGGCCGAGCGGCTGGCTTTGAACTTCATGCAACGTATGAGTGGAATAGCCACCTATACCCACACACTAGTAAGCCGGGTTGAAGGGTTTAACGCCAAACTTCTCGACACACGAAAAACGACACCTCTTCTCCGCGAAATTGAGAAACTTGCAGTCAGGATCGGCGGAGGCTACAACCACCGCTTTGGGCTTTACGATATGATCATGATCAAGGATAACCATCTTGACTTTGCAGGAGGTATTCGACAGGCGATTGATGCTACCACAATCTATCTTAATAAAACAAAAAAAAAGCTGAAAATTGAGATTGAGGTTAGAAATTTCAGGGAATTATCAGAAGTCCTTGAAACCGGAGGTATAAACAGGATCATGCTTGATAATTTTTCGCCCCATGACCTTAAAAAGGCGTTAGAAGTTATAGATGGAAGGTTTGAAACTGAAGCTTCAGGGGGAATCACACTTGACAACATACGAGCCTATGCTGAAACAGGTGTTGATTATATTTCAGTAGGCGCATTAACGCATCATATCAAAAGTCTGGATATGAGTTTGAAAGCCTTGCCTGCTAACCTTTAGCTGAGGCACATCAGCTGTTATACATCTCATACAACCGTGTTAGTTCATAGCTTTCCTTCTCAGCATTATACTTTTCCTTAACAGCCCGTTTTCCATTCCGCCCAAGGGTTTCTCTGAGTTCCGGGTCTTCCAGTAACAGCAAAACTTTCGCAGTGAAGTCGTCTACATCTTCACTTTTAAAAACCACTCCGCAGTTTTCCTGAATAATGACATGCATTTGCGAAATGCTGTCGGAGACAAGGACAGGCCGTTCGAACAACATGTATTGAAACACCTTGTTGGCAACTCCCGAATCATGCTGTTCGTTTTTAACAATCGGACTTAAACAAACATCACTGACTAAAATATAAGAAGGCAAATATTTAATATCTTTCCACGGATAATAGATAATATTTTCACTTAACTCCGGATCGGAAAAATAATTCAAAAAATAATCACGCTCAGCTTTATCAACCGGACCAATAAGTAAAAGACGAACCTTCATCCCTTTTGCTCTGAGCTCTCTCAAACCTTCAAGACATGTTATTATTCCCCGGTCCCTTGAAATTCTTCCAAAGTAAAAAAGGATAAAGTCTGATCCTTTATCAATAATGTTCCTGTCAACCGAAAAACCTTCTAACCTCCTGACATCAGGATAATTAGGACAAACATATATATTATCTTTCTTCAGGAAATTATACTTTTCCAATAAGCTCATTTTATAGTTTCCACTTAACACAATGATATCATCAGCGTATTCAAGGTATTTTTTCTCAAGTGCATACCACCTCATTGGCATGATAAGCAACCGGGCCGGAAATTTATTTGTCCAGGTTAATCCGGCAAATAAGAAAGGGTAATTTTCATGCAGGTCAAGCACAACAGGCAAATTGAATTTTCTATTGCCCCAATGAACCGCTTTCGTCATGTATAGATCGTGAACATGCAATACATCAATACGGTATTTCCGGATAAAACGACGAATATGCTTTTTCCAAAAAAGTTCATAAAAAGGAAAAGTATTCATCAAGCCAAAAAGAATATTTTTTATTTTTTTGGGAATAGAAATTCTGACAATTTTTATTCCTTCAAAATCTTCTAAATCAGGATATTCACCAAAATTAAGGCACAATACCGACACCTCATAATCCTTGGCAATCAAGTACCTGGCTTCATGGATCACCCGCGAATCCTGGTAAAACTCATTGTCAACAACCATTCCTATGTGTAGCATACAAATAAAATCTAAAGAGTTAGGAGCGCAAAGATAGATAAAGACATTATAATATCCCCCAAATTAATAAGAGACAAAGAATGAAGTTAACCATCATTATCTTTCAATAGACACTCCATTTCCTTATATTTCCTCCGAAAAAAGTAACCTTTAAAGGTCAGAGGGAACCTCCGCATAAATTCTTTCATGCTTTCTGCGTATATTTGCACAAAAAAAATTATGTCGGGTTGTTACCAAAATTCATACTATGACTGATCAGATAAAAAAAATTGTGATTCTCGGTGGCGGAACACTTGGCACTGCGCTTGGACAAATCCTCTCGGCAAAAGATAATTTGCAAGTGGTAATTTTAAGCATTGAATCTGATGTTGTAACGTCTATCAATACAAATCATATCAATCTAAAGTACTTTCCAAATATCAAACTTAACGCATCCCTGGCAGCCACTGCCGACGAAAGCATCATCAATCAAGCCGACATTATTTTGCTGGCTATTCCATCTACCGCCATTGTAGATTATCTGTTAAAAATCAAACAACATCTTAACAGTCAAAGCATTTTGGTAAATCTTGCGAAAGGTTTTGGGAAAAACAAAAAAACAATTGTGGAAGATTTGAGCGACCTGTTTGACAATCCTGTTTGTGCATTGAAAGGCCCGACATTTGCTCGTGAAATAATAAACAACTCACCAACATCTTTCACTCTTGGAACTCATAGGAAAGAGTGTATTAAACTATTTTCGGAGGTTTTTTCCGATACAAATATCTATCTTGATTTTACATACGACATAATCGGCGTAGAATTATTAAGCATCTTAAAAAATATTTATGCCATCATTATTGGAATTGTGGATGCCAATTTCAATTCAGCAAATCTTCGATTTTTGATCCTGACACATGCATACAATGAAATGCGTGAGATTATGCTTGAGCTTGGCGGCCAAAAGAAAACCATGTTCAAGTATTGCGGCTATGGTGATTTTAGCCTTACTGCTTTGAATGATTTAAGCAGGAACCGAACCCTGGGATTATTAATTGGAAAGGGATTTTTTACGAAAGAAATATCTGATAAGGTTGTGCTGGAAGGAAAAATAGCTGTTACTATTTTTCATGAAAAACTCATGAAGGGAAATAAATTAAACGGCCGGTTCCCCATGCTTGGAGAATTATATAAAGTTTTCGACCAGGAATACGATATTCCCTCTTTTGTAACAAACATTCTAAAACTGTACCAAACCCATGACTTAAGTCATGGGGTAACCTCCGAAAAACGTACGTGCTCGCCAGTCCGGTGCATA
>JAUXII010000051.1 GCA_030621075.1 Lentimicrobiaceae bacterium | reverse complement strand
TGGCAGGGTTTTTCTTCTTTTATCATTTCCTGTTCAAATGACCTCCTGGCCTGTTGCTAAACCTCTGTTTGCAGAGAAGCTCACCGATGCGATAACCGGTCCGACACCCCTGGGGATATTAAAAGAAGGTCTTGATGAAGGCCGGACAATATCAGAGTTAACATCAGAGCTGCCAACTTATGTTACTGGGCTTTTAGGCCAACACGGAGGATCACTTGGGGAAGTATCGGCCATAGCATTGCTGTTGGGCGCTTTATATTTGTTTTACCGCCGGATCATATCATGGCATATACCGGCCGCCTACCTGGGAACTGTTGCTATTTTTTCAGGTATCCTGTGGCTTATTAACCCTGCTATATATATAAACCCGCTCTTTCATCTTGTTACCGGTGGTATGATGCTTGGTGTTTTTTTCATGGCAACAGATATGGTTAGTTCGCCCATGTCGGCCAAAGGGATGTTGGTTTTCGGTTTGGGTGCCGGCTTAATAACTATGCTGATACGTGTTTGGGGCTCTTATCCGGAAGGTGTCTCTTTTGCTATTCTTATTATGAACGCCTTCGTGCCGCTAATTAATAAAGGATTTAAGCCGAAGAGGTTTGGGGAGGTAGTAAAAACATAAATATAGATTTTTTTTTGAATTCCAATGATGTATTTTTTATCAAATAGCAATTTGAGTATAATAATAACAGGTAATAAAAAGTAAATGGCAAAAAAAGAGTCAACATTCCTGAATATGTTCGTAACCCTGTTGGTGGTAACAGCTGTGAGTTCACTGGCCCTTGCAGGTGTTTATAATATTACACTTGAGCCAATTGCCAGGGTGAAGAAAGAGAAAAAGGAAAAGGCTATCAAAGAGGTGTTACCCGATTTTGATAGCCTGACAATGAAAGATGTTATACCGGCAGAAGGCGAGAAATCTCTCAATTTGAATTATGCTCGCCAGGGCGAAGAGTTTATTGGCGTTGCCATTCATTCTTATACTTTAAAAGGATATAGTGGATTAATAGAAGTAATGGTTGGATTTTTGCCTGATGGAACCATCAATAAAGTTGCTGTATTGACACAGAAGGAGACCCCTGGTCTTGGTACCAAGATCACTTCCGATGCTTTTAAAGAGCAGTTCTACGGAAAGAATCCGGCTAATTTTATAGTTAAAGTGAAAAAAGACGGAGGCGATGTGGATGCCATTACTGCTGCAACAATCAGTTCAAGGGCTTTCTGTGATGCAGTTAACCGGGCATATCAAACATTTGAAAAAGAAGGAGGGGGACAATAATGAATCAAGTAGCAAATTTCACCAAAGGCTTTTTAAAGGAGAATCCGGTATTTGTTCTTCTGCTGGGTATGTGCCCAACATTGGGTGTTACCACATCTGCAATCAACGGACTTGGTATGGGGTTGGCAACTGCCTTCGTTTTGGTGATGTCGAACCTGGTAATTTCACTGGTTAAAAACGTAATACCCGATAAGGTCAGGATTCCAACATTTATTGTGATCATCGCTTCATTTGTGACTATCGTTGATTTGTTTATGGCCGGGTTTGCTCCGGCATTGCATGAGCAACTCGGTATTTTTATTCCACTTATTGTAGTGAACTGCATTGTTTTGGGCAGGGCAGAAGCTTTTGCATCGAGGAATACGGTTTTATCATCCATTAATGATGGATTGGGTATGGGGCTTGGATTTGCTTTTGCACTTACATTGTTGGGGGCTGTTAGAGAAATTCTCGGTAATGGGTCATTTTTTGGTTACCGCTTTATAACCGGTGATGGCATTCTTGTTTTTATTCTCTCTCCCGGGGCTTTTATTACACTTGGCTTCCTGATAGCATTTATTAATAAAATAAGAAAAACAACTTAAAAGAGAGAAATTGTCCATTTCATTACATTTATAATAATTATTGATCATGGAATATTTGGTAATAGTCATCTTCGCGGTTTTCGTTTACAATATTGTTCTGTCACAATTTTTAGGTGTTTGCCCGTTTCTCGGTGTTTCAAAAAAGATATCTACAGCTGTTGGTATGAGTGGCGCTGTTTTATTTGTTATGACATTAGCAACCATCGTAACCTACTTGATACAACATTATCTACTTGATCCGCTTGGTATTGGTTTTTTGCAAACCATTGCGTTTATCCTTGTTATTGCGGCTCTCGTACAAATGGTAGAGATCATCCTGAAAAAAGTGAGCCCTGCCTTATTTCAGGCATTAGGCGTTTTCCTGCCGTTGATTACAACGAATTGCGCTGTGCTTGGTGTAGCCATGCAGACTATTTCTTATGACTTTAATCTCCTCGGCGGTGTTGTTTTTGCAATTTCTAATGCAATTGGCTTTGGTCTGGCGCTGGTAATTTTTGCCGGCATTCGTGAGCATCTTGATTTGATGGATGTGCCCAAAGGGATGAAGGGTATTCCGATTGCATTGGTTTCGGCAGGTATTCTGGCGCTGGCATTTATGGGCTTTGCTAATCTGGTATCACTGAATTAAACAATTAAGAGAGTAAACAATGTCTGATAACGTCGTAATAGCATTAACCAACCTTTTTATTTATCAGAAGAATATTTTGATTCTTTCTGATGTTAACCTGGCCATTGAAGAAGGGCAGTTTGTATATCTCGTAGGTAAAACCGGTACCGGAAAGAGCAGTTTGCTTAAAACCCTATATGCCGAACTTCCAGTTGTGGAAGGGGAGGCCGTTGTTGCTGGATATGATCTCACAAAAATTAAACAGAAAGAAATTCCTTTTTTGAGAAGAAAACTTGGCATTGTGTTTCAGGATTTTCAGCTATTAACAGACCGGTCGGTGAGCGATAACCTGTTATTTGTTATGACGGCTACCGGATGGAAAGATAAGAATATAATGCAGTCTCGCATTATGGAAGTACTTGATTTGGTTGGACTGGGCACAAAGGGTTTTAAAATGCCATTCGAGCTTTCAGGAGGAGAACAGCAACGCGTAGCAATTGCCAGAGCGTTAATAAACAATCCTGAAATTATTCTGGCCGACGAACCGACAGGTAATCTTGACCCGGAAACATCGGAGGGAATAATGGACCTGCTTTTCAAAATAAGTAAAGTAGGCACTGCCATATTGATGGCTACTCATAACTATTCACTTTTTCGGAAATTCCCGGCAAGGACCATAAAATGTGAAGATGGAAAGCTAAATGCTTCAGAATACATATTCTATTAGCTTTTTTGCATTGGTTTCGTTGGAATAGAATCTGTTCAGTGTCTCTTTCCTGAGCTTAATATTCTCTTTGGTGAATTTTCTCTTTGATAAATCATTCAATGCTTTTTTTAACTCCTTTTTGTCATCTGCAATCACACAAAGATCGTTAAGTCGTGTGCCATTAAGCATGTGTGTGTTTACCAGTGTGAAGCGTCCGTTATACAAGGTATTTAATAGTTTTAGCTTAAGGCCGGTAGCCTGGAAAGTGACGAGGATGTTTACATGAGCATTTTTAATCAGATTGAACATCTCTTCGTCAGTAGGAGTAACGATAATCTTTACATTCGGATAGTTCCCGGCTAAACGTTTCAGGTGTTCCTGCGGGCTTAATCCTGCTATGATCAATTTTGTATCAATATCGTTGAACACTTCCTCTATAAGATAGCGTGCAGCCTTGTCATTCTCAGCTACAGTTAAATTACCATGGTATAAAGCATAATTACCAGTGCCATTTATGGATGAAACCTCAGTGTTAGCATGAAAACTGGGCAGAAAACGGATATCACCTGCCGGAAAGCGACTTTGAAGATATTCGGTGTCTTTTTGTGAAACAACCAACATAAGTGAAGCATGCCTGAGTATCTTTTCATAAAGCTTCAGTTTGAAACTTGCGAACAAAAAATACAATTTTGACGTAATTTTTTTTTCAACCTTGAACAAGCTGTAATAATATAGATGCTCAATGTTACTTTCCCTGTAAATCTTTTTTCGGCTTTGTAGTCTTTTGTCATCAATATAATAACACGAATGTAATCCTTCAAAAAGAATAGGGTGGTTGTCGTTTAGCAGATTCGTAATTAGTTCTTCTGACCGGCGACTGGAAACGATATAGGGTTTGGTACTAACTGCAGACAGGAAACCTGTTTTTCGGTCGTAGTAATTTACTGTTATACAGTATTTTAATAATTTTTCCGATGTAGCTCTGTCATATTTAAAACAATGAAGATGAATTTTTATACCTTCACGGTGTAGGGCTTTTAACTTATAGAAAACATCTATAACGCCACCATAGTTGGGAGGGTAGGGGACATTGAATGATATAATATGCAAATGTTTATCAGGCATATTTTGAAAAAATCTCCAACAGTACTTTTTCTTCTCTGTTCCAGTCAAGCTCCAATGAAGCTATTTTTAGGTTCTTTTTCCATTGGGCTCTCCTTTTCTTGTTTTCCAGCATGTACTTGATCTTCATGGCTATGTGTTCAGGATCATGGCTCTCAATTAAAATGCCTATGTCATATTTTTCAATAATATGCTTTATCTCAACCAACGATGATGCAAGTACCGGGATACCGGCATTGATATAATCAAACAGTTTGTTGGGCAGACTGTAACGGTAATTAATGTTTGTATCTTTATCAATAGTAACACCAATGTCTGCACACTTAGTATAATGAATCAAACGGTCGAAAGGTTGCTTTGGTAAGAAAAGAACTTTCTCTTTAAGGTTAAGTTTTTCTACTAAGTGATGCAAGATATCTATTACATCTCCACCTCCGATGATAAGGAAAACCGCATTGTCAATGTATTGCATTGCCTCAATAGCTTCTTCTGCACCGCGTTGAACATTAATTCCAGCTCCCTGTAATAAAATAATATGTTTCTTTTCAGGGAGTCCGAGTTTTTTTCTGCTAAGGTTTTCAGGTAGGACAGGCTTGGGAGGTATATTTCTGACAACATTGATATTCACATTATACTCTTCGTTATACAGCTTCGCGATGGAGTTATTTACTGTGATGATGTTATCGAGTTTTGGAAATATCCATTTTTCAATTCGCTTCCAGAAACGACGAACAAAAGGCCGGCTAACAAGTTCAGGAACACCTGTAAAGTACTCATGGGTATCATAAACGAGGGGCGTTTTTTTAAACCGGCTAATTAAGTAATTTGGCAACAGCGTATCCAGATCATTTGAAATTAACAAATCGGCTTTGTGAAAAAGAAGGTAAAAAAAGAGCCGAATAGTATATTCCACATAGAATAGAGGTCCTTTTTCAAAAAAAAGAAACATTCTTTTCGTGTAATATCCCCGTTTTTCTAAAGGCAAACTATCTCTTTTCCTTCTTCCAACCATCACAACTGAAAAGCCTGTTTTTATCAATGCCAGCGAAGTTTTGTCAATACGCCGGTCTGTAACCAGATCGTTGGTGACTGAAATAATGGCCCGTTTTAAGTCATGTTTTTTTTTCATCCCTGCCCACGAAATTACGACTTAATTCAGAATGCTTATGAATTCTAAAGGAATTTTATTTATTTTGTGAAATTATCCAACTTCTTTTGTTGTTGGTTAAAACATTTCATACTTAATTAAAGTAACCATTTTAACAGTTTATCAACATATATAGATAATTTAGATTAGCGTTTTGATGAAAATATTTGAGGATTATTCACTCAAGGAATTCAATACATTTGGTCTCGATGTCAAATCAAGCTATTTTGTTGAATTATTGCATAAAGATGACTTTCAAACATTTTTGTCCTTTGCCAAACCCGGCCATAAGCCCTATCTTGTTATTGGAGGTGGTAGTAATATTTTGTTTGTCCACGATTTTCAGGGGACCATTATCAAGATCAATATAAAAGGGATAGAAGTTATTGAACAAGAGAAAAACTTTGTTTATGTCAAAGCTTATGGTGGTGAAATTTGGGATGACCTTGTTCGGTTCTGTGTTGAAAATGGTTATGGGGGTATTGAAAATTTATCGTTGATACCTGGCAGTGTTGGCGCTGCTCCCATTCAAAATATTGGCGCTTACGGGGTTGAGCTTAAAGATCTGTTTGTTGAATTGGAAGCCATTGCGTTAGAAACTGGCGAACGAAGAACATTCACATATAAGGAATGTAATTTTGGATACAGAACCAGTATTTTTAAGAAAGAACTGAAAAGCCACTATTTGATTTTGTCGGTTACGTTGAGACTATCCCTGCTCCCGGTTTTTAATACCAGTTATGGATCAATTGAAAAAGAGCTGGCAGATATGGCTATTAAGGATCCTTGCTTAGAAGCTGTCAGGGAGGCCGTTATTAACATTAGGAACCGAAAACTGCCTGGTACGGAAGTGCTCGGAAATGCCGGGAGTTTTTTTAAGAACCCGCTGGTTAGTCAGGCCATGTATGAGAATCTTAAAGGGCGCTTTCCTGGAATTATCTCTTTTGAACAGGGTGATGGAAGCCATAAGCTGGCAGCCGGCTGGATGATAGAGTTTTGTGGATGGAAAGGGTTTCGCAGAGGGGATGTTGGTGTGTATGATCAACAGGCTCTTGTGTTGGTGAATTATGGGCATGCAACCGGGAAAGAGATTCTGGCTGTTGCTAAGGAAATTAATGAATCGGTATTTAATACATTTGGTATAGCGCTCGAGATGGAGGTGAATATAGTATAATAACATTAATGTATTAGAAAATGGACTACACGCTGCTTGGCTTTCTTGTATATTTAATTATTGTCCTTGTAGTGGGGTTTCTTACTTATCGAAAAAATAAAACCCATCAGGATTTCTTTTTAGCCGGCCGTGGGCTGAACCCCTGGGTAGTTGCTTTATCTGAAAGGGCTTCAGGCGAGTCGGTGTGGCTTCTCTTAGGATTGCCGGGTGCAGCTTATGCATTTG
>JAUXII010000301.1 GCA_030621075.1 Lentimicrobiaceae bacterium | reverse complement strand
CATAATTCAATTGCTTATTAGATGTATCGGAAAAATAAATTCAATATATACCAAAGGTAGTTAATATCTGTAGGGAAGTCAAATTTGTTAAAAAGTAATTGCAAATTTTTTAACAAAATATTGTATATTTACAATATTTTGTATTATATTTGTCCCGTTAAATCATATAAACAATATAACTGTTATGCAATCACGAAAATTATTCAACAGAATATCACTTCTCAGGATAGAACGAAATGTATCGAGAAAAGAACTTGCCGAAGCTATCGGGGTGAATTTTCAAACTGTGGGTTATCTCGAAAGGGAAGAGTATAACCCGAGCCTCGATCTGGCATTTAAAATTAGCGAATATTTCGATCTTCCGGTTGAGCTGATTTTTTCAATAAAACCACTTAAACCGTTAAGTGAAGAATTAAAGGAACTTAAAAACAAAATTGGAGGAAAATAAAATGACTCAAAACAAATCACAAACAAATCGAAAAATTGGGGTGGTAATTAACATGACCAGCCTGTTGGTCTTAATGATTATTTCAGAATATACTTTTAAGTATGACCGGAACATTGTTTTATTGATCATAGGGCTCGCTGCATTGATTTTAATCCTGATTAGCTTTATTTTTACCTACTGGAAAACCAGGTTATGGCACTTTGTTCATAAACCAATCAGAAAATTGGATGAGCGGGAGTTGCAGATAACCGGAAATTTGCTCAGGGTTGCTTATGCAATATTTACAGTCATTGCCCTTTCTGTTTTGCTGCTATCCTCATTATTGGAAATGCAAGTTAGTATCATTACAGTTGCAGCCCTGATCTATTTTGCTCATATTCTTCCGGCAACGGTAATTGCCTGGAAGGGGGGAGCGGGGGTGTAAAATTCCGGAAACGCTTGCAGCTAATGGATAGTAGCTTGTAGCTCAGCTATAATAATTCTACTTAAAAATAAAATAAAACAAAAATGATAAAAAATTTCATCGTCAAAAACAGAAGCTTCCGGCGGTTTGACCAAACTCACGCGATCAAAACAACAATACTGAAGGAACTGGTGGAGCTTGCCAGGTTTTCTCCTTCAGCAGCTAACCTTCAACCATTGAAATATATTTTTTCGAATGATGATCGAAGGAACAAAATAATATTTCCCCACCTTCGCTGGGCGGGTTACCTGAAAGATTGGCCAGGGCCACCTGAGGGAGAAAGGCCGTCAGCATATATCATCATTTTAGGGGATAATAATATCAAACAGGATATTGATTGTGATCACGGAATTGCTGCACAAAGCATGTTGCTTGGAGCGGTTGAAAAAGGGCTGGGCGGATGTATCATCGGATCAATTAGGAGAAAGGAGTTGAAGCGAGAGTTGAACATACCTCCCCATCTGGAGATTCTACTCACCATTGCCCTGGGAAAGCCCATTGAACAGGTGAAGCTGGAAACTGTGCAAGAAAATGGAGATATTAAATACTGGCGTGATAATAAGGGGGTTCATCATGTTCCGAAACGCTCTTTGAATGAAATAATAGTGGGCTAAAAATCTACCGATACCGTATCCCTGAAACCGTTTGCCTTGTCCCATACATCGTGCTTTTGTAATTTTTATTTTCATATTTTTGCATATTACTAACTAATGTAAAACAGATGAAACCCACACTTTTGATTATGGCAGCCGGTATGGGCAGCCGCTACGGAACGTTAAAACAAATTGACACAATTGGCCCATCGGGTGAGACTATTATCGACTATTCTGTTTATGATGCTATAAAAGCCGGGTTTGGGAAAGTTATTTTTATTATCCGGAAAGATATTGAGCAGGAGTTTAAAGAGATTTTCCTGAATAAATTTTCTGATAAAATTCATACGGGTTTTGTTTTTCAGGAATTGGAAGATGTTCCTCCCCATGTAAAATTTAACCCCAGGCGTGTTAAACCATGGGGCACAGGACATGCCATCCGTGCAGCTCTGGATAAAGTAAATGAACCGTTCGTAGTTATAAATGCTGATGACTTTTATGGTTATGGCTCCTTTGAAATGGCAGCCTCTTTTTTTTCCGGGCAAAAAACAATCAATAATTCAACGTACTGCCTGATCGGGTACAAATTAAAAAATACCATGTCGGATTTCGGATCTGTGTCGCGTGGTGTATGTGAAACCGGAGATAATAACGACCTTAAAGAGATTACCGAGAGAACACATATCACCCTTAAGGAAGAAGGAATACTGTATGAAGATGAAAACGGTGTTTTGATGTCGCTTGATGATGATACTACCGTTTCGATGAATATGTGGGGATTTACCCCGTCGTTTCTTGAACATCTCACTAATCACTTTGAAATTTTCATGAAAGCAAATGCACAAAGCCTCAAAGCAGAGTTTTTAATACCTACAGTCGTCAATGACCTTATTAGTGAAGGGAAGGTTAAGGTTAAAGTCCTTGAGAGCAACGAAAAGTGGTTCGGAATGACGTATAAAGAAGATAAAGAGGTTGTGACAAAAAAAATCCACAAGCTTATTGAAAAAGGTATTTATCCTGTCTC
>JAUXII010000318.1 GCA_030621075.1 Lentimicrobiaceae bacterium | reverse complement strand
ATCCCGGGCTTGACCCGGGATCTCCCTGAACTTTACTCATTCCCAGGGCTTTGACCCAGTATTTACTTGAGTTTTTATCATTCTAATTGAGTGTCGTCCATTAATATGAAATGAGAAATTAGGAAGCCTAATCAGAAAGTTTAATAACCAATAAACAATAATAAATTAGGAAGTCTTGCTTATATCTCGGGTGTCCTTTCAAAGTATTTGTAACAGGTAATGGTCTTATTTGATATCTGTCTCGCTAAAAACCACCGCCTCGTAAATATAAACTTCTGCATCTTTCCAGCCATCCCAACCAATACCGGCTTTATCTCTGGCACAATAACCCAGGAACTCTTCTTTGGACCATCCGGTTTCTGAAGCAACTTGTGGTAAAAACGTGCCGGAAGACAAATCTTTTTTTATGTAAATTCCATGTTTTCCAAGTATAATTTCGTCAATAGAGTTGATTTTTCGCATAGGAGTCAATACAGATACCTCTACCTCTATATCATCCAGCTCATCATGCGTAACAGGCTTGAAACGTGAATCCTGAGTAGAGGATGAAATAGCCATTTGTTGAACAATCCGGTAGAGTGGCTCTTCTACTTTAAAGCGGCCGATACATCCACGCAATTTTCCCTCTTTGTGCAATGTAACAAAAGCCCCACAATGCAATAAAAGGTTTTCTGAAAAACCTGCAGGGTCAATTTCAGGCACTTTCCGGTCTCGCACATAAGAATCAACTGTTTTTCTCGCTATATGAAGAAGCTCCTTTTTGTCATTTTCTGTTAAGCTGAAATCCGGATCATCTTGCTTGTTTTCATTCCCAAGTGAAAATGAAAGTGCATAATACCCCACCACTCTGCTTTTATCACCAAATGAAGCATCCCCTGAATTTTTATACTGGATAGCAGATATTTTGACATCAGGATTCTTTTCAGTCATATATAATAAGGTAAGGCCTGAAGTCCACCCGCACATGCTGGTCGCTAAATTTGGTATATTTTTATCTGTGTTTCGGTTGAGGGTTTTAATCAACTGCTCGGGCGAATTGGTTAGAATGGCATTGGCAGTGGATAGATCAACAGCAGTAGCATCTTCATAATCAGGAAAATGCGAAAAGTCACTGCTGATAACGAACAAATTGTTTTCATTAAGATATGGCTTTAGTATTGAGGCTATTTCCTCGCACACATTGGGTGATTGAGAACCCAGAACTATCGGGATGATAGTAAAATCTGTTTTCATGATGTATTGCAGAAAGGGAAGCTGCACCTCCAGGCTGTGCTCGTATTTGTGCGCTTCAGCATCGAATGTAAAGATCTTATTTTCATCTACCAGCTTTTTTGCCAGGGCGGTGTTGACTTTTACAGTTCCGAGGGGGGTTATGTAATCCCCTTTGTAGTAAACCGAAGCACCGTTAAAATGTTTAACATGACTGGATGCCAGCATGAAAATGTTGTCATACTTTTTTGTATTATCAATCTGGTTGTATGCTGAGGCGGCAACCTCACCCGAAAAAACGTACCCTGCATGTGGAGAAATAATGGCAACAACATGATCATTTTTTTTGGGGATTGCCTGTTGAAAAAGCTGTTGAAGGTCAGCTCGCAGCTCTTCAGGGTTTTGTGAATAAAATCTCCCTGCAGCATATGGCTGTCTGTCTAGTTTTTTTTCTTGTTTTCCCTGATCCTGGGATGAACAATTAAAATGTAAAGTCATAAGGATGGATATTAACAGTGAATATAATCTGATATTGCCCATAATTTAATTAATTTCGTACTGGTTAATTTGGTTGCCTGATTCACTACAAATATACTAAATGCTGACAAGAAATAAAAGAAAATTCTTTTTATCAACCATTATCCTCGGTTTAACAGCCATTATCACCCAGATTATTCTATTGAGGGAGTTTCTCACAGTTTTTTATGGGAATGAGCTGGTGATCGGAATTATTTTGGCAAACTGGATGCTTCTTACCGGAGCCGGATCTTTTATTGGAAAGTACAGTAAAGGAATAAAACACGGAACGGGATTCATTGCAACATTTCAATTTATTATCGGCTTCTTGCCACTTATTACTGTTTTTACTTTGTTTTATTTTAGAAGTCAGTTGTTCCCGGCAGGAGTTATGTTAAGCATTACTGATGTGCTCTACCTCTCTTTTCTTCTTCTTTTGCCGTTTTGCTTGTTGTCGGGATTTCTTTTTACTTATTTGAGCAGCATTATTTCTCATCTGTTCAGAAATAATTTAATAGACAGAGTTTACGGATTGG
>JAUXII010000042.1 GCA_030621075.1 Lentimicrobiaceae bacterium | reverse complement strand
GGCACTGAAGATATCGCAACAGGCATAGCCTTCCTCACTTTAACGGCCCATCCTATTCCGCCATGCGATTCAACAATAACTGACTTTATGGCACTGTTTATTGACTCTCTACCATTGCCGGATGCAGGCGATGATGTAACCATACCATACGGTACTAACACACAACTAAACGGAACTGTTACGGGTGGGTCAGGCACTTTTAGCTACTTATGGGAACCAGAAGAATTGCTGATTGATCCCTTCATACCCGATCCCCTAACCATTAATTTAACTACAACTACTGTATTCTCTTTTACAGTATTTGATGAGGGCACAGGTTGCCAGAATACGGACGATGTTGTTGTGTTCATTTCCGGGGGGCATTTGTCGGTTATTGCCAGGGCGGACCCGGAAGAAATATGCACTGGTAATTCATCACAATTAATGGCATTACCAAGTGGAGGCTCCGGCGTATATTCGTATTCATGGACATCAAACCCTCCGGGCTTTAGCTCGACGCTTCCTGATCCGGTTGTTTATCCTGAATTCACAACCATCTATTATGTTGAAGTTAATGATGGGTTTACCACCAGAAGTGATAGTGTTGTTGTACTTGTGAACCCAATACCCGAAGCCGATGCAGGAGAGGATGAAACTATTTTACATGGTACAAATACTACACTGCATGGCTCTGCTACAGGTGGATCGGGGTGGTTTAACTATTTCTGGCAACCTGCTGTTTACCTGGTTAATCCGCATGTTCAACATCCTACAACTGTCAACCTTACCCAAACGATTAATTTTGCACTGGTTGTAACGGATATTGCCAGTGGCTGTTCAGGCACTTCTGCCGTTACAATTTTCGTAACTGGCTCTCCTTTACACGTTGACGTAACAGCTGATCCTGACAGGATTTGTCAAAATGCACCATCTCAACTTAATGCCCAATCCGGAGGCGGATCGATGGAATATACTTATCAATGGACTTCCGAACCTGAAGGGTTTTATTCTGAAATAACAAACCCCGTAGTTAGCCCTTTGGAAACAACAGATTATTTTGTGGTAGTTTTTGATGGATACAATGAGGTAACTGGCTCGGTTAATGTTCACGTAGATCCATTACCTGACGTTAGTATTGTCGCCTTTCCAAATGATACGGTTTGTAGTAACGAATTCATAACACTGGATGCAACAACAGCAGGGGCCATTGATTATTATTGGTCACACGGTGGACAAAACACACCGGCCATCACCTTCGACACAACCGGCCTGGGAGCAGGCACTCATGCGATATCTGTGGTTGTCACTGACTACAACGGCTGCTCTTCAACTGATTCTCTCAATATTACATTTGACATTTGTTTGGGATATCACTTAATACAGCCAGGCAAATTCGTGCAAATATTTCCTAATCCTGCCAATGATCATGTTGTAATATCTGCCTCTGGTTTTGACGACCTGCGGATAACCTTATTCAATCTTTACGGGCAGACCGTATATGAAAAGAAAACAGCTTCCTATAGACCCCATCAAACATATCATTTACCGGTAAAAGGGGTAAAAGAGGGATTATACTTTTTGCAAATCGAATCCGGAAGCCGGCGGGTTGTTGAAAAACTAGTAATTAAGCATTGATTACTGTCAGGTGAAAGCTGCTGTCAGGTGAAACACCTGACAGGCACTCAAAGGTGAAACACCTGACAGGCACAAAACCTGACAGATACTCAATAAAGATCACAAGCGTTCCTGCACATTTTTCAATATGTGAAAAAGGAATTCCCGTGCTCTGAAGAGTTGTGCTTTGACAGTTCCAAGAGGAAGATCAAGCAATTCGGCTATTTCATCGTATGATAACTCTTTAAAATACCGCAGTTCAATCAGTGTTTGGTAATGGGGCTTCAATTTCCCCACCACTTCTCTCATCAACTCAATTTTTTGATGCCTAATAAAGTCTTCTTCAGGATCACGGGTTGGAGAGGGCAGATCGCTTGAGAGCTCATTTCCATCAACTCCTTCAAAGGATTTATCAATAGAAAAAGTGTTCTTTTTCTTTTTTCGAATAAAGTCAATGCAATTATTTGAAGCAATCTTAAAAAGCCATGTACTGAAAGCGAAATCAGGAGTATATTGGTGAATGTTCTTAAATGCCTTTCCAAACGCTTCAATCGTTAGATCATCAGCATCAGTAACATTATTAGTCATTTTGAGAAGCATATAATACAAAGAATCTTTATAGTTGTCCAACAGTGCGGCAAATGCTTTCTGGTCGCCCTGATTTCTGGCTCGCTGCACCAATTTAAAATCCCTGAGTGCTTTCTCTGTAAGATTCGTTGTTACTTCCATTTATTTTTTTTAGCGATTATTATCGAAAATCTTAAAATTACATTAATAAACATCATAATAATCTCATAAAAAGGCGAAGTTACTAATAATTCTTTTTCGTTTAACTTTGACATGCATTTTTGAGTTATTATTAACTGAGTTAATAGTCTGATCAAAAATATTCCAACAACAAAAAATATTAAATATGGGAATACCATCAAGACTACAAACGTTGCATAAAATATAAACCTGGAGGCAAAAAATAATTCGAGTCCTATTTTATGCCTTTTCTTATAATACTTCCTGGTAGAGAAGTATCTTTTCTTTCGTCTCCACCACGGTAAAAATTTACCATCATCCTCGATCAAAATATGGCTGTCGTGGCATATTTCAATTCGGCAATTCGTTTTCGTTCCTAAATTATTTACAAGTAAATCATCATCACCTCCGTCGAGTGTATAAATAGAAATCAACCCTTTCTTTTTATAAAATGATGCTTTACGATAAGCAAGATTTCTGCCAATTCCCATAAAAGGTTGCCCGATCAGTGCAAAAGAAAAATAGATCATTGAAGAAACCAGGTTGTCATAACGTTTCAATTTATTAATAAAAGTTTTCTTTGGCAGGAAAGTACTGTAGCAAAGCACAATTTCAGTTAATTTGTTAAAGTTACCCTGAATTTCATGTATCCAGTTAGGGCTTGCCGGGTGGCAATTCGCTTCTGTAACAATAATTACCTCATGAAGTGCTGATTTAACACCAATAGACAAAGGGAAATTTTTCCCCTTAAAAAAATTCAGGTGTTCTTTTACATTAACGACCTTCAAACGCGGATATTGACGTTGCAAAGATTCAAGTAAAATAGAAGTATCCTCATCTGACGACTCATTAATAACGATTACTTCAAAATCATCATAATCCTGTTCCAAAAAATAAATCAGATTTTTCTCTATATATTTTATTTCGTTATTAAAATAGTATAAAACCGAAATAGGTTGGTTAAACTGAAGTTTATCCTGGGGTTTATAAAAAGCAAGTTTCCCAAATACTAACCAGTAATATATGAGTTGAATTATAAAGGATAGCAGAAAACCGATGAATACAATGAATAAAATTAATTCGAAGGAAGCAGGGCAAATATACATTTAGCTTAGTTGTAACTACAAATTTATTTAATTGTGATGAAATAAATCTATCTTTGAAAAAAAATTAGTAACAACCAATAGTTAATATTTCCCACCTCTAATCAATGGATTTTCAGATAGTTAAAACAGATACAGGAACAAAAGCAAGAGCCGGGGAAGTGAAAACAGCTCACGGAAAGATTGAGACACCAATTTTTATGCCTGTTGGTACTGCAGGTAGTGTTAAAGCAATCCATTTTAGGGATATTAAAGAAGATATAAAAGCACAGATTATTCTTGGGAACACCTATCATCTTTACCTCAGGCCTGGCATCGAGGTAATTGAAAAGGCTGGCGGTTTACATAAATTTAATGGCTGGGATAAACCGATTCTCACCGACAGTGGGGGATATCAGGTTTATTCTCTTGCGAATCAACGCAAGCTTACAGAGGAAGGGGTACTGTTTCAATCACATATCGATGGTTCACGGCACAAGTTCACTCCTGAAAATGTTATTGACATACAGCGTTCGATAGGAGGTGATATTATTATGGCATTTGACGAATGCACCCCTTTTCCCTGCGATTATGACTATGCTGCCAAATCAATGGAACTTACTCATAATTGGCTAAAAAGATGCATCGCACATTTTAATCAAACGGACCCTATCTATGGGTACCAGCAGGCTCTCTTCCCAATTGTGCAAGGAAGTATTTATAAAGAGCTCCGGATCAAATCGGCTGAAACCATTGCCGGGTACGAAGCTGAAGGTAATGCCATCGGGGGTCTTTCCGTAGGAGAACCTGCCGAAGTGATGTATGAAATGACGGAACTTGTTTGTGATATACTACCCTTTAACAAACCACGTTATTTAATGGGCGTTGGAACACCTGCAAACATTCTGGAAAGCATTTCGCTTGGCGTGGATATGTTTGATTGTGTAATGCCTACCAGAAATGGTAGAAATGGAATGCTCTTTACCCAAAAAGGTATCATTAATATTAAGAATGAAAGGTGGAAAACCGACTTTTCTCCTATTGAAGAAGGGGGTGAGTCTTTTGTTGACACAACATATACGAAAGCCTATCTACGTCATTTGTTTGTTGCCAACGAAATATTAGGGCCAATGATTGCCAGCACCCATAATTTAGGTTTTTACCTTTGGCTTGTCAGGGAAGCGAGAGGAAAAATTATTCGGGGTGAATTCTCAAAATGGAAAGAAGAGATCATTAGCCAATTGCAACACAAGTTATAAGGATGAAAACGATTGATTATTATATAATTAAGAAATTTCTGGGAACCTTTTTTTACGCGATTGCATTGCTTACAGTCATCGTTATTATTTTCGACATCTCTGAAAAGATTGATGATTTCATCAGCACTCAGGCTCCTCTTAAAGAGATCATCTTTTCTTATTATATGAATTTCATTCCCTACTTTATAAACTTATTCGCTTACCTTTTTACATTTATTGCTGTTATCTTTTTTACATCTAAAATGGCGTCAGATTCTGAGATCGTTGCCATATTAGGCAGTGGGGTCAGTTACAAACGAATGCTTTTGCCTTACCTTGTTTCAGCTGTTTTACTGGCTTTATTATCATTTCTCTTAGCCAATTTCATTATTCCCAGAACCAACAAAACACTTAATACGTTTGAAAAAACCTATTTGCAAAACCCGAGAAATATAAAGGATAAGGACATCCATATGCAACTAACACCTGAGGTATTCATTTTTGTTGAAAGTTTTAATGCCAGTACTGAAACAGGCCGTAAATTTTCATTAGAAAGAATAAATAAAAAAGGATTATATTATAAATTAACTTCTGACAAAATTGTATGGGATAGTACGTCAGGCAACTGGAAAGCTGAAGATTATTTCATAAGAACTATAGATGGGTTGAATGAAACTGTCGAAAGCGGAGATACTATGGAAGTAAGTATGAACATTAAACCTCAGGATTTTACGATCAAGGTTGAAGATATGAAAACAATGAATTTCCTGGAGCTGAACAAATTTATCAGGGTTGAACAGATGAAAGGGACCAGCAATGTGTTGAAATACCTTGTTGAAAAACATAAAAGAGTTGCTAATCCTTTTGCAACAATAATTCTTACGTTGATAGGCGTTTCTCTTTCAAGCAGAAAAGTAAGGGGAGGCATCGGAATGCACCTGGGCATAGGGATCACCCTTACCTTTTCCTATATTCTATTTATGCAAATTTCAACCGTATTTGCCACCTATGGCAACCTCACCCCACTGATGGCGGCCTGGATACCTAATATAATTTATATGACATTGGCCCTTGTTTTACTAAGGTTTGCACCCAAATAATAACGGGTAACAAATGAGGGATCAGAGTTTGCCATACCAAATAAAACTTCCCGGAAAATTAAGTTGTGGCAAGTAGGTTTTCGGGAAAATTCCATACACTGCTGAGCCACTTCCTGTCATAGAAGAATAAATGGCTCCCGAATAATCAAATTGATCCTTGATCATTTTAATATCCGGATACTTGACAAATGAATTTTTCTCGAAATCATTTACAAGGTTAACAGACCATGTAGAAATTGGTTGCTGCACAATATCCAATATCGAACCTGAACGTTTTGACGGAATAACATCGGCATAGGCCTGGGCAGTATCGCCATGAGCCCCGGGTTTAACAACAATTATCATGAAGCCTTTTAACTCCAACTCAACAGGAGTTAAAATTTCACCTCTTCCCTGAGCCAGGCAAGGTTTGTTCTCCAGAAAAAAAGCACAATCGCTACCCAGTTCAACTGCTATTTCTTTCATCTGTGAGGTTCCCATCCTTAACGCAAACAGATCGTTCAATATCTTTATCATAGAAACAGCATCAGATGAGCCACCACCCAACCCTCCACCAACCGGAATATTTTTATGAAGATGTATCCTAACCGGACCTATAGCAAATTTTTTCTGAACAAGATGATAGGCCCTTATACAAAGATTATTTTCATGATTTCCGGGAATTTCGATGCCACTCATTGCAAATGACAATTCGTTATCCTCAGAAACAACTACCTCCAAAACATCTGCCAATGAAACCGGATAAAGCACTGTTTCAATATTATGAAAGCCGTCGGGGCGTTTTTCCAGGACATGCAGCCCCAGATTGATCTTACCTTGTGGAAATCGTATCATCTCAAAACAAAAAGTAAATATATATTAAATTACAGATAAAATTGTAATTTTGAGTTTTATTTCTATCCTTAATAGGATAATATGGCGCCACTAAATTCTATTTTCTCAGTTTTTCTGAAGAAAAGACTTAAACAGATCGAATTCTTCAAGAAGCATCCGGTTGAAGTACAGGAGAAATGGCTTATTAAGCTTATTTCCTCTGCAAAAAGTACTTCGTGGGGAAAAGAATACAACCTAAGTAGCATCACCAACTCTTCACAATTTAAAGAAAGGGTCCCTTTGAACGATTATGAATCGCTGAAACCTTACATAAATCGTATTCGAGGGGGAGAGAAAAATGTTACCTGGCCTACGGATATTCAATGGTTTGCCAAGTCTTCCGGAACCACAAACGACAGAAGCAAGTATATTCCAATCAGTAAAGAATCATTGAATGGATGTCATTTTAAGGGTGGTAAGGATATGTTAGCCCTTTATTTTCAAAATCATCCTGATTCGCATTTATTTAATGGAAAAGCCATAGGATTGG
>JAUXII010000016.1 GCA_030621075.1 Lentimicrobiaceae bacterium | reverse complement strand
CTCTGATGATTGAAGTAAAAGGGGCATATAAGGATCATCAGCCTTAACTTTTTTGCATAACCTGATGCCTGCTTCTTTGTCCATCACCCCGTTTCGTTTATAACTAACATCAGTGATGATACCGAGCAGGTTTTTTTTATAAGTCTCATACAAGGAGATAGCTTCTTCATATGTTGTAGCCAGTAAAATCTTTGGCCGTCCACGCATTCTAAGCATTTGCTGGTGTTCATTCAGCCCCTCCATCATAAAAGCCTGTGACTGTTTGAAGATAATTTTATAAATGTTAGGAAGGTAACTTGAATAAAAACGTATTGAATCTTCTATCAGGATAATAGTTTGTACGCCAACCTCGCTTACATCTTGTTCTACATTCATCCTATCTTCAATAAGCTTAATAATAGCGAGAAGGATGTCAGGATTACCAAGCCAGCTAAATATGTAGTCAATGGCGCTCAGGTCTTCATTGTCAACTTTTATCGTTGCTTCCCGTGAGAAAGGGGTCAAAATTACGATGGGGGTATCCGGGTATTTGTTTTTTAGGCGCCCTGCAATCTCAAATGTATTGGCCTCGGCAGCGCTACGCATAGTAATGATAAGGTCGATATGAATTTCTTCGAGGATATTTAAAGCTTCTTCTTCAGTGTCGGTAATAATGAACTGTGGAGGGTATCTCAGGTTCAAAGAAACATATTCATTGAAGATCTGTTCATCAACTCTTCCGTCATCCTCAAGGATAAAAGCATCATAGGCACTTGATATTAGAAGCACATGATAAATACGCTTCTTCATCAGGTTGATGAATGAAGTATCATCGAAATAGTACTTCTTTAAATTTAACTTCAGCGGATGAAGTGCCATATTATTTTTTAGAAAGTTTTTTGTGCATGGCCCGGGCGGCTATTCTTCCTGCACCCATGGCCAGGATTACGGTTGCTGCTCCGGTTACAATATCACCTCCGGCATAAACAAACTCTTTGGATGTTTCACCGGTTTCCTCGTTGACTTCAACATAACCTCTTTTATTCAATTTCAAATCGGGTGCTGACTTAAAGAGGATAGGGTTTGGCCCGTTTCCAATGGCCACAATAGCCATGTCACATTCGAGCATAAAGTTAGAATTTTCTATTGGTAAAGGCCTTCTTCTACCCGAAGCATCAGGTTCGCCAAGCTCCATCCGTATACATTCCATGGATTTTACCATGTTTCTTCTATCTCCAAAATATCGGATAGGGCTGGTCAGCAGATGAAAGTTAATCCCTTCCTGTTCTGCATGGTGAACCTCTTCCTCTCTCGCCGGAAATTCTTTTTTTGATCTTCTATAAACGATATTTACCTCTTTGGAACCAGATCTGAGGGCTGATCTTGCGCAGTCCATAGCCACATTTCCACCACCAATCACAGCCACTTTATTCCCTTTAGGCATAGGTGTATCATATTCAGGAAATTTATAAGCCTTCATCAGGTTCATACGTGTAAGGTACTCATTGGCCGAATAAACATTGCCGAGGCTTTCCCCTTCAAGGTTCATAAACCATGGAAGCCCGGCGCCAACGCCGATATATATTGCATCAAAATGTTCGAGCAATTCATCCAGGGTCAGAATATTTCCGATGATATGATTTAATTCAATTTTAACGCCTAATTTAACAAGATAGTTTATTTCAAAATTGACAATGGCTTTGGGTAATCTGAATTCAGGAATACCATAAGTGAGAACACCTCCGGCTTCGTGCAGCGCCTCAAAGATGGTTACGTCATAGCCTAATATTTGCATATCGGCAGCTACGGTAAGGCCTCCCGGACCTGATCCGATAACGGCGATTTTTTTCCCGGTATTTTTCTTGATATCAATTACTTCAACCAGGTTCATATCCCTCTCATAATCAGCAACAAAACGTTCAAGTCTGCCAATGGCAACGGGTTCACTTTTGATACCGACTATACATTTAATTTCGCATTGACTTTCCTGGGGGCATACCCTTCCGCATACTGCCGGGAAAAGGTTTGTTTCTTTAATTTTTCGGGCAGCTGCATCAAATTTTTCTTCAGAAATAAGTTTAATGAAGCCTGGAATATCGATGTTTACCGGACATCCCTCAACACATTTCGGGTTTTTACATTGCAGACATCTGTCGGCTTCTAACAGGGCCAATTCAGCTGTATAACCGTAAGGAACTTCTTTGAAGTTGTGAGCCCTGATTTTTGGATCCTGCTCCGGCATAGCCTGGCGCGGAATCTTCCTTCTGATGGTTTTTTTGTCGGCTTTTTTAATCCCATGCCAGTCACAACCACGGTTGAGACAGAAATTAAACGGAATTAATTTAGCTTGTGTTGAGACTGTAATCTCACCCACTTTCGAACCACACTTTTCACATTTTTCTTCATGGTTGATAAGGCTTTTTTTGCAGTGCGGACAAACCAGGTCGTCAAGTACCTCACCTTTCTCGATCGGGATAGAGGTCTTGGTGTCATAAGCATCCAGGAAAGGACTAAGTTTCAAAACGAGGTCCTGTTGTTTGTATGTGGCATTAAAGACCAGTGACTTTTCGTCTTGCCGTTCAACATTAAAAGTTGTGCTACAATGCGGACAATAATAACTTAGGTAGGTTTTATACTTTAATAATCTTACTTCCTGTTCTAACATTTTTTTACTCTTTTTCTATTTTATCGAATACAGGAGTGAATCTTTTTCATCCTGAAGATATTGGGAATTCCTATTCATTAATTCATCAAAGTCAACCTCATGGCCATCGAAATCAGGTCCGTCAACACAGCTGAATTTCGTTTTGCCACCTATTTTCACTCTGCATCCGCCACACATTCCTGTTCCGTCAATCATAATAGGATTAAGAGAAACCATGGTAGGGACATTATACGGCTTGGTCAGGGTGCATATATTTTTCATCATTATAATTGGCCCGATGGTATAGATCATTTTTACATCATCACGCTCCTTCAAATACCTTTCCAATGGCATGGTGACGAATCCTTTTTCACCATAGCTTCCATCATCAGTTGTAACGACCAGTTCATCGCAAATAGTTTTCATTTCATTTTCCAGGATCAGCATATCTTTTTCCTTGGCACCCATGATCACTATCACATTATTACCAGCTTCTTTAAAGGCTTTTGTGACATGATACAGGATGGCAACCCCAGTACCGCCACCTACCATTATTACCGTTCCCATATTTTCAATTTCGGCAGCTTTTCCTAATGGCCCGACAACATCCAGGATGAAGTCGCCTTCATTCAATGACCGCATCAGAGCTGTTGTTTTACCAACAACCTGAAAGATAATGGTTATGGTGCCTTCAAACGCATCTTTATCGGCAACAGTTAATGGGATCCTTTCACCAGTTTCATTGACTCTGATGATCACAAACTGTCCGGGTTTTATTTTTTTTGCTATTTTAGGCGCTTCAATGTCAAAACGAATGATTGTTTCCTTCGCCATTGATTGTTTTCTTTTTATCTGAAACATCGCGTTATTTTTTAATTGATATTTTGTGTTTTTCTACCTGTTTTTTTTGGCCACTATTCCAACCTTACGAAGCCCATGCCATCGGTAGCCTTTTTTTGAAAAAACGCCCACAAATTGAGCTTTTCAAAGCGGGGTACAATTTTAGATATTTTTTTTGATAAAATATCTATTATTTTTATGAATCATATATATTTAAAATCAGTATAAATAGATGTTGGTAAATGGTTTCATGACAGCACGGAATCCCGGATACTTGATGAAAGCGGTTATTTCTGCTACCCTAATGATATCACCGCTAACCTTTTCCCCCCATCCATTTTAATAGATAAAGGCGAATCAAACCGGATATGTTTGAAGAACCCGTTTGCTTTTACATCTTTTTGTCTTTCGAGAATTTTCCAGTTAATATAAGCGCCTGGGGTTTCGTTCTGAATAGAGAAATAACCTACATTCATAGAAGTAAGGTTATGGAAAAAGTGTGATCCTGAAGATGCATCTAATGGATATCCCTCAAGGCTGGTTTCTACAATTATTTTGGCTTGAGAGATTTGTGGCCATTTTACCGGTATCCCAATCCATCGGTCGCGGGTGCCCCATCTGCCTGGCCCTATCAGAATATATTGTTTTTTCTTTTTGAAAAAACTCTGATTTATTTTTTCAATCTCCTCAGCCATTTCAATCGTTTTACTTTTATCAAATTTTTTCCGGTCGATGTAAACTATATCGTAAATGTTACTGATCAACCCGTTTCCCATTCCCTTCTCAGTATAAAGTAATATTTTATTTTTATCGATCTCCGACATGTTGATTTTGTAATCCTGAGCACTTCCAATAAGTGGTTTTATCTGAAGCAGATAAAAGGATGCTTTGTAGTTGCTGTCTTTTTTCAGATCTACTGCAAATTCAATTTCAACTGGGGATCCAAGGGCTTCTTTTACAACATCCAGGACTATTTCAATGGTTTGTGCCAGTGGTACGTAATTATACTTTAGGATATCGGCAAAATTCAGAATTCTGGGACCGGCTACTGACAAGCCGGGCGTAATCCTATTATTATCTATATCGTAAACAGAAGCACTATGGATCAGCGTTCCGTCTATTTCTGCATCATCGATATCCAATCGAATAAGCCCGGCAGTATCTCCTTCCAACAGGTCAATATTTTTCTTATTCATATCAACAGCAAAAAAATTAACCTGAGAATTACGGAATTGATCTTTTGGAGAATCTATAACCGCATCTGGGTATTTTGGAGAGAATCGAAATGCTTTCTCACCCTCAACAACATATTTTCCAAGTCCGAGAGCAATAACAGCAAAACCCTCTTCTGGTTTCATATGTGAGAAAGGATAGAAGTTGTATGATTGAGCTGCTCCGCTGATATGTGGATAATAGGTGTTGCCGAATTGATTTCCTACTACTTCCTGGATTACCACTGCCATCTTTTCTTCCTCTATTTTATAATTAACTGCCTCAATATAAGAGCGGGAAATCGGTGAGTAAACGGATGCAAAAACCATTTTGATGGCATTCATAAGATGTTCGAGGCGAACATTAAAATCAGGATGATTATTTGGCAATAGAAAGGTTTCGAAGATTCCGGCAAAAGGCTGCATCATTGAGTCTTCAAACAATCCTGATGACCTGACAGCTATAGGTTTGGTTATGTTTTTTAAAACGATTTTTAGTTTGCTGATCAACGTTTGTGTAAGGTTGCCTTTGATGAAGAGTCGTTTTATCTCTTCATAATTCTGATGATTCAGGATTGTGTCATATAATTTATTTCGCTGCAGGAAATATTCAAATTCTTCTGTTCCTATAACAGCTGTGATGGGTGCCTTTATATTAATGTTGGGCACATGGGCCGAAAAATCAAAATTATAGATAAGGTTGTTGATAAAAGTCACACCCCTGCCTTTACCTCCCAGGGATCCTGGCATTAGGCTGACGATGTTTTTTTCATTGAGAAGAGAGGTTGCCTTAAAAGGGATAACCATTCCCCTGTCCTTTTCATCTCTGAATTTATGGATAATACTGATAAGGTATTCCCTGATATTTGGGGCATTTTTAAAATCTGAAGTACGTCGCGGGTGAAGGACTTTTGCCGCTTGTATCTCTCCCCTGGCCATTAACCATAATGAAAAATGATCGCGCCTGGCGTGATAAAGAATTGAATCATCCGGGATTGTTCTCAGGTGTTTTTCAAACTCATCAAGTGATCTGGCGATAGCAATCTGTTTCCCCTTACTATCTTTATACACGAAGTTACCGAAGCCCAGGTAATGGGTAATAAAACTCTTAAAATCCTGTGACAGGGTTTCTGAGTTTTTATCTATAAACGTCACTTTTTGTTCGTGCGCAATGCGCTCATTTGTTGTTTCGGATGATTGTAAAATGATCGGCAATCGAGGAAACTTTTTACGGATATTTGTGATCAGGCTTACACCTGCATTTTCATCCAGACGGCCCTCTTTCTCAAACTTCATATCAGTGATCAAACAAAGCATGTATTCTTTGAAATGATTAATAATACTCAGCGCTTCCTCGAAAGTTGTTGCTAACAGGATTTTTGGCCTGGCCCGGAGTTTTAGGACTTTGTAAAGGTCGTCTGTGCTGACATCATCCATGATGCGTTTGGTTTGATCCATCACCACACTGTAAAGTAAGGGTAAATACCTGGAATAGTAAATGGCTGAATCTTCAACAAGGAGAATAATCCTGACCAGGCCTATTTTTGTATCATTCTCGGCATTGATTTTATCTTCAACATGTTTGATCATGGCAAAGAACATTTTCGACTCGCCATTCCAGATAAATATTTTATCAATGTGTTTTGTTTTATTACCCTGTTTATTGTAAAAAGCAAGGTCGCTATTATTATTCAACAGGAGAAAAACAGGAATGTAAGGAAATTCATTTTTAACTTTACAGCTGAGGTCTAATGGTGCTTTTTTATCAACGCCAACCATGATAATCACCAGATCGAAATGTTTCTTTCGCAATTCCTCCATTGCTTCTTCCGGGGTTGACACACCGGTAATCCGGGGTATGGATGTTAGGTTGAGTTGTTGGTAATCTTCAAGCACATGTTCAGAGAATTTACCCTCTTTTTCTATGGTATAAGCATCATAAAGGCTTGCGACCAACAAAATTTCTTTAACTTTAAATGGCATCAGGTCATGATAGATGTCTCTATTTTGATTGCTTTTGTTTAGAAATGATTGTAATAACTGCCGGCTGTATTTGGATTTTCCTGCTATTGGTGAAAATTTTTCCAACACAGATTTATCAGTAATTGTTTTTTTAATAAGGGTTTTTCCTTTAACGCTGTTTAAATAGCCGGTAATTATTCCGGACAGGTTGTTGATCAGGTCTCGCTCTTCTTTTAAGAATGGTCCTTCGTCAGAGGATGGAAACTCTTTCAGGTAATACACTTCGATCCTTCCTTCCTGGTTATCAATAGTGGCAAAAGGATAGCTAAGAAACCAAGGGGTTTCTTTGAAGTTTGGACTGGTAAATTCCATTCCACGGAATGTGATTCTGGCAACGGTAAACTCAGGATATTGCCAGGCGGTTGGTAGTATCTCACTGATTTGTTGCAGTGATTCTTCGATGGACTTACCTTCTCTGAGTATTTGGGATGTTTGATTTATACAGGATAATTCTTTAAGCCGTTCTGCCAGCAGGTACTGGTACAATTCAGGGCTAATGGCATTGTTTTCTAATTTCTTTTTTTCTTCAGATCCCTTCTTTTTCATATGCTTTTTTTCTAAAAATTTGATAAAAAACAACAATCCAAGGTTGAACATATTATCTTCAATATGAAGCTTAAAGTTACAAAATTTTCCATAATTGACAATCAATCTATGTGAATTTCTTTAAATATCAACAAATATTCATTGTCCAATATTTAAAACACCCTGGATGTGAAGTTAAGCTTGCCCGGATTCAACTGCTATAAACATAACAAAAAAAACACTTTTTTCTTGTTCTTATTCAAAATATTTTAATTAATATTGCTTCCTTTTAAATAAGCTATTATAATAGTCTAATAATTAACATATTACTAATTTAAAAATCCATAAATATGGCAAATCAAATGCATGACCAATTGGTCAAAGATTTCATGGCGCAAGTCATTGCTAAAAATCAGGGTGAAGTTGAATTTCACCAGGCGGTAGAGGAAGTTGTTGAGTCTATCATTCCTTTTATTGAAGAGAATCCAAAGTACAAAGCTGCTAAGGTTTTGGAACGTTGTGTTGAACCTGAAAGAGTTGTATTATTCAGAGTTCCATGGGTAGATGATAAGGGAGAAATCCAGATAAATAAGGGATACAGAATAGAAATGAATAGTGCAATTGGCCCTTACAAAGGCGGATTACGTTTTCACCCCACAGTAACCCTTGGCATGCTTAAATTCCTGGCTTTTGAGCAAGTGTTTAAAAACAGTTTGACAACCCTTCCAATGGGTGGTGGAAAAGGTGGATCTGATTTCAATCCTAAAGGAAAATCAGATAATGAAGTAATGCATTTTTGTCAGAGTTTTATGTCCGAATTATTCCGTCATATCGGCCCCAATACAGATGTGCCAGCTGGTGATATTGGTGTTGGTGGAAGAGAGATAGGGTTCCTTTTCGGTCAGTACAAAAGATTGAGAAATGAATTCACCGGTGTTTTAACAGGAAAGGGAAGAGAATGGGGTGGTAGCCTCATCAGACCTGAAGCAACCGGTTATGGCCAGGTATATTTTGCAGAAGAGATGTTGAAAACAAGAGGCGACAGCCTGAAAGGAAAAGTATGCACTGTATCAGGTTCAGGTAATGTTGCTCAATATGCCACTGAAAAGGCAACTGAATTTGGAGCTAAAGTTGTGACGATGTCAGACTCCGCTGGATTTATTTATGACCCTGATGGCATTGATGCTGAGAAGCTGGCATATGTTATGCATTTGAAGAATGTTAAGAGAGGAAGAATCAAGGAATATGCTGATAAATATGGTGTGGAATATTTTGAAGGTAAGAGGCCATGGGGTATAAAATGTGATGTTGCTTTACCCAGTGCAACTCAAAATGAAATTGATGGCGATAATGCCAGAACATTAATGAACAATGGTTGTTTTGTTGTGTCGGAAGGCGCAAATATGCCATCTACACCTGAGGCTATTGCAATTTATATGGAAAACAGGATCCTTTATGGTCTTGGTAAAGCTGCTAATGCTGGTGGTGTTGCAACGTCAGGACTTGAAATGTCGCAGAATTCACTGAGGCTTTCCTGGACTCGTGAAGAGGTAGACGGCAGATTGCATCAAATTATGAAAGATATCCATGAAACATGTAAGAAGTATGGTACTGAGGAAGATGGATACATTGACTACGTGAAAGGTGCAAACATCGGAGGCTTTGTTAAAGTGGCTGATGCTATGCTTGCACAAGGGGTAGTTTAGTAGAAACTCTGCAAAATATTAACTCCGGTTATTCGAAATTGCAAGTTCGGATGGCCGGAGATTTTTATTCCTCATTATCAAATCCCATTTGATCTAATACGAGGCTGTATCAAAAGTCCTTTTATTAGGTTCTCACAGATATCACAGATTTTCACAGAAAACACAAGTGCCATATATACAGGTAATTAGTATTTTGATAAATCTGTATAGATCTGTGAAAACTTGTCCGCCCTCTGGCGGATCAGTATGAAACTTCTTCGTGCCTTCGTGCCTGTAATGTGTTTGTACCTGTCAGGTGGATCTCTCGTACCTGTCAGGTGGATCTCTCGTGCCTGTCAGGT
>JAUXII010000218.1 GCA_030621075.1 Lentimicrobiaceae bacterium | reverse complement strand
CAACGCCTAATCCAATGAGGAATAGCCCCCATTTTAGCGAAGGGAATGACCACTCTTTGGTCACAAAAGTTGATGGATCAACTCCTTTTTCTATCATTGTCATACGTTCCTTTTTACGAATGGTTAGGTAGACAATTCCTAAAACAAGTGCAAAAAAACTAACCGGTACAATAATTCCTGTCATCATAATTTGTAAAATTTAAAGTTAATATTAATTTGATTCCTTTCACTTCACCCTCTTTTGACGCTGGTGATTTAACTCTGGTTACAAATTGATATTCAATAAGGCCATGACTTAGCCAAAATATTATTTTGATGTGTTAAATCAATTTATACCTTTTTAATATTAGCTTCATGAGGCTGGATTGGAAGTCTCTTTTCTGGTTCTCACGGATACCACAGGTTCTCACAGATTCCACAGATTTCCACAGATAATATAGAAAACTTAAATACCGGTAATTAATTCCGGAAAAAATCTGTGGAAATCTGTGGAATCTGTGAGAACCATCTATTTTACAAAGTCAAGGATATGATAAATATAATTCAATTTAAACAATCTCCAGCATATCAAAATAATATTTAGCCATGACTTAAGTCGGAGGTTTTCTGTATCTTGTAACCAAAATCAAACGCCATCGTCTAATTAGCAAATGGAATTCCTCGAAGATAGTTTGTATATTGAAAAGGTGTTGAACGGCGATACGTCAGCCTATACCATTCTTGTAAACAAGCATAAGGATATGGTATTTACCATTGCCAGGAAGATAGCCCGAAGTACTGAAGATGCTGAGGAAATTGCCCAGGATGCTTTTATTAAGGCTTTTAAATCGCTCGAAAATTTCAAGCAGCGATCGAAATTTTCTACCTGGTTATACCGTATTACTTATAATACGGCTGTTTCGAGGGTCCGGAAAAAAAATATTGAGGTTTCTGTTATTGATGATGAGGTTATTGAGAACTATCCGGGCGAGCAAGTATATGAATTTGTTGAGGCTATGGATGATCAACGCCAGCAGCAGTTTATTGATACAGCGTTAGAGAAGCTTCCCCCGGAAGATAATGTGGTGATAACACTTTTTTACCTTGAAGAATGTTCGGTTGAGGAGATAAGTAAAATTACAGCCTTGTCGAAATCAAATGTTAAAGTTAAATTGCATCGCATTAGAAAGCGTTTATATAAGGAGTTTAATCATATTTATACATCACAATTTAACGAGGTAGTTTAAATGGAAGAAAAAGTCAACAACAGTGATTTTTTTATCAGGAGCCTGGTTAGAAAGTCCATTAGAGAAAAAGCCCCGGCAGGTTTTACTGATAATTTGATGAAGAGGATCGAAAATGAAGTTGAACAGGAAACCGTTACATCGCAACCTTTAGTTTCCAGGAATATGTGGATCCTGATTACTGCAGGGTTTGCAGTAGTTATTAGCCTTGTTTTCTTTGTTGACTGGTCGTTTTTGGGGTTGAACATCAGTAGTGCAGGATTTGATGTTCAATATTTTGAAAACCTGATTGTCTATTTTAAAAGCACTGTAGAATGGCTGACCTTTTTCTTTGCATTTTTCACCAGGTCTTCTCTGCCTGCAATCATTGCGGTTGGGACCATCTCCCTGCTGATTATTGACAAGATATTGAGGCGATTTACCCTTCATAAAACATACCTTTTTTAGAATAAAAATTTCTATTGTTTCTTCACAATAATCGGTGGTGTAGTAATGGTATTGCTTTCATGGAAGGCCCTGTCAACAATATAGACTTCAAAGCGAATGGTATCAAAAGAAGAACTGTAGTTATTGAAAAAAAGAGTGTCTTGAATAGTCCCTGTTATGGCTTTGTTTTTACCAACGGGCATCAAAACAGGAATCCTGGCGTTCATCGAGACAGTGTCAACCTGCTGAGTTTCTTCATTGAAATAAGTAATAAAGACCTCTTTAAACTCTCCATGCTGCTGCTCGAAGTATTTTATAATAAGATTATAATCATAAGGTGGTTGGGTTTCCTCATCATATAAACCGATATCTCCATCTCCGTCCGTATAATAAAATTCCAGGACACCCCGGTTATCAATACCCGATCCGTCATTAAGCTTTATGAAAGAGGTGAATTCAATATAAGGCTCAATGGGATATTCAATTTTCTCCGTACAGGTTGCAAAAGAGAAAAGCACCAATATCAGGATAAATAAGCGTATATTTGAAGTTAATATCATAACCGGTATTTTCCAGTCAGAGGCCGGTGTAAAGATACGAAAGATCCGGGTAAAAAGAGCTACAATAATTTGACCAAACAATGATTTCCGGTAAAGAAATAATCAAGCAAATTTTTAAAATCTCATCTTTACGGGAGTTTAACGACCTGGCCCTGGAAATATTTCATTATCAGTATAAAAACAATATAATGTACCGGCAGTTTGTGAATTCTCTTAATACAGACGTGCAACATATTGATAATTACATGCATATCCCTTTTCTGCCTGTTTCATTCTTCAAGAATCATCGCATAATTAATAAGAACCTTCAATCCGGGAAGATCTTTTCGAGCAGTGGAACAACGGGAAACAGGGCAAGCCATCATTATGTTTATGATCTTTCGCTTTATGAAGAAAGTTTTACCAAAGGATTTGAATATTTCTATGGGGAGATAAAAGAATATTGCATCCTGGCATTGCTGCCGTCTTACCTGGAACGTAAAGGCTCTTCACTGGTGTATATGATGGATCATTTGATTAAAAAGACCAATAACAGGCAGAGTGGTTTTTATTTACATAATTATGGTGAGTTGTTAGATCGTCTAAAACATTTTGAGGAGAAGAACAGTAAAATTTTTCTTTTTGGTGCCTCGTTCGCTTTGCTCGACCTGGTTGAGAAATTCGAAATAGACTTGCCTGATGCCATTATCATGGAAACAGGGGGGATGAAAGGGAGAAGAAAAGAGATAATACGCGAAGAGTTACATGGTCAATTATGCAGAGGGTTTGGCGTTAATAAAATACATTCTGAATATGGCATGACAGAGCTTTTATCGCAGGCATATTCCGGGGGAAGTGGCATTTTTTATTGCCCGCCCTGGATGAAGGTGCTGATCAGGGATGTCAATGATCCCCTCTCGCTGACAGGTCACAACAGCACGGGAGGAATTAATATTATTGATCTGGCCAATATTTTTTCATGTTCTTTTATTGCCACTGAAGATCTGGGAAGATCTGCCACCAATGGTTCTTTTGAGGTATTGGGCCGTTTTGATACCAGCGATATTCGGGGGTGTAGTTTGCTGGTTGTATGATTTTAGGAGTAGCCGGTAGTCGGTAGCCGGTAGCCGGTAGCCGTGGAGTGAAGCAATGATCGTATTGAGTGAGTTCAAAGTTCACAGACTGCCTACTGCTGACTGCCTACTGCTGACTGCC
>JAUXII010000201.1 GCA_030621075.1 Lentimicrobiaceae bacterium | reverse complement strand
GCCTGAGAATTTAGTTAACGGATCAGGGAATTGACCAAAAGCTCCTTCAGGATTTAAAATAATGGGAGATATCCAAATGGTGTTTACGCCAAGGTCATCAAAAAAACCTTGTTTCGATTGAAAAGTAATACCTGCCAAATCCCCTCCCAAATAATTTGCTTTAGGTAATATTGCCTGATCCTGAACAGGATAATCGTTGCTTGTATCTCCGTTAAAAAAGCGATCAACCATGATGTTATAGATGATAAATGCTTCTTTGTCTTGCCTGGTCAGGTATTCGATGTTGTTAAGTACTTGTCCTTTATGCAATGGAATAAGCAAATCGTTACTTGTGCCATCACTATTGAAGGCCCAAACCCTGATAAATGAACGGTCAATTTTTTTGGCGGCCTCAGGAATTGAAATAACGATTTTATTTTTCTTAACTTTAAGAAAGTCTTCCTCCAGCCGGTAGTTTTGCCAGTACACGAAATATTCCTGAATGTCATTTATGCCACCAATGGTTATTTTATTTTTTTGGTGCGAGGTCGAAAACAGGTGTGGCAGTTGCTTATCATTATCCCCAATAATTAGAAGGGAATTATAACCACCCATATTGTTGTCAATGGAGTCGGGATTGACCGGATCGAGTGACCACAACCCATCAAACACCAATTGATACTGATAAATGCCCGGGTCAAGCATCACAGTTGTTTGCCAGGTGTTATCTGCCCATTCCATGTTGGTGGCTGATGGATTCCATCCATTAATACTTCCAGCTACCTGTACTTTATCAAAATTTCCCCCTTTGGGGTCAAAAGTGAATGTGTAACCTGTTTTTTTTGATTTTTTTACCAGAATTGAATAAGGAATGCCTTCAATCCAAACCTTCATCTCTGAAAAATATGGAAAATCATTATCAGGTTCATAAATGAAGGAGTTTGACCCATCTCCTGTTTTGATTTTTTCTCCATTAATAAATATTGAGTCAATTTGAGATGGATTGATGAAATAATCAGCAAGGTAAATTTGTGTTGCACCAGGTTGTAGTTTTACCGGGGAGGCCAATCCAATAATTTGCGGTGTGTTGTGAACGCCCAAATGAGGTGTATTGATGTTACAAGCCGTGATTACAATCGTGGCAAAAATTAGCCATGATCCGGATAAGATATTTTTTAAGTGTTTTTTCATTATTTCTTTTTTAAAATAAAAGCCCATTTGGGATTGATCATTAAATTTATTTTCTGTTCAGTTATCTCATATTCTGCATTATCGTTTAGAATATCAATAAATTGACCATCCACGCCAATGTCAAATTCCACATGCCTTGACCTGGTATGATTATTCAGAATTACGATAATAGATTGATCTTCATAATTCCTGGAGAAAGCATAAATTTCATTTTGGTCATCAAAAAACAGGGTTTTAAAATCACCCAGTTGCAGTGCTTTATTAGAGTTTCTGATGTTGATCAATTTCTTGTAATGGTTGAAAAGGAAGCGGTTAACATTTACATTATCCGGGAATTTCCACCTCTTTCCGTCCGGCCTGAAAGCAGCATTTTCAAAGGTGATATCTTCCCATATCATAGGTTTCCGGTCGCATGGGTCTTTAGCTCCCCACATGCCAACTTCATCACCATAGTAAATCATGGGAGACCCGAGGTAGGTCATCTGGAAAATTACCATGAGCTTGAGAATATTAATGTCTTTTCTGCCAGCCCTGTTGTTTCTGTACCATGGATTTCTTGCCGTTGATTTATTAAAGTAATGATTGATGTCAAGAAAACTTGCGATTCGTTTATTCATCACCCTTGAGCCAGGTCTGTCAGTATCATGACTTCCAAGCAGGTTTTGCATAGCCAGGTTCACCTCTGGTGGAAAAGGCTCACGGTTTTTAGCTAACAATTTGTCGAATTTACTTGTGGGGCACTGAAATTTATCTTTAATAAAAAATTCATTGCAGATAAACATAAAATTGTAATTCATTACAGCATCAAAGGCATCGCCTGTCAGGTATGGAATTAGCTTTTTGGTACTGTCGATGATCTCACCGGTGAGATAGGCTTCCGGGTTAATTGATTTTACCATCTTTCTCCAATCTTTCCAAAAAGGGATACCTATCTCCGAAGCCACATCCAACCGCCATCCATCTATCCCTTTTTCGATGGATCCGTTACCATCAGGGTCCATCCATCTACTTGTAGCAGCATAAATATACTCTTTTGGGCCAGACACAATCCCTTTATCATCCTCTCTTAAGACAGGTAAGTCTTTCACTCCCCACCATCCTTCATAGTCAAAAGATGTTCCGGCCTCAGGATCATCCCAGGAATTTACAATAAACCACTCTTTAAACCTTGAAGATTGCTGATTTCTGAGCAGATCCTGAAAAGCAAAGCTTGTTACCCCTAAATGGTTAAAAACGCCATCCAGGATGATTTTCATATCCCGGGCGTGCACTTCTTTTATCAGTTTTAACATTAATGAATCGGCCGATGTCCATACCCATGTATCCGGATTATCAGGTGTTTCCATCTTCATCAGTGCTTTATCTCCTTCAGGATCAGGTCCGAATGTAGGATCAATGTGATGGTAGCAAAAAGCATCGTATTTATGATGTGATGGGGCCATAAAGACCGGATTTAGATAAATGGCGCCAATTCCAATCCTTTTCAGATAATCCAATTTATCAATAATACCCTGCAGATCCCCTCCATATCGCCTGCGTGTAATATTGTACCAGATATCTTTTCCATTTTCCAGTTCATATGGTTGAAGTTCATACCAGTCGGATGACCATGAATGTATTTTCCAGGGTAAAATTGTATCGTGTGGCCATGCGCCTAGAATATCTTGATAAGTTGGATCATTAGATGGATCCCCGTTTCTGAAGCGCTCCGGAAATATCTGGTACCAAACTACCTGTTTAGCCCATTGTGGAACATCAATATCAATAATGTCTTTAGCTTTTTTTGTGCTATTTTGGGTGCATCCGATGATAAAAGATGCTACTATTAGAAAGACAAGTGTTTGTGTAATGGTTTTTTTCATTTGCTTATTTTTTGTGCATAATAGGGGTATAAAATTAATACATTTAATAAGAATAAAACTAAAGGTATATATTTGCATGAAAAAATTTATGTTGATTAGAATTGAGTTGAAACACTGAAGTTATGAAAGATATATTAGCGAGCCGGCTCAGGACATACTGGAAAGAGCTTTATCCTGGTGAACCACTTAATATACTTGAAAAATTTATCATAGAGTTGGAAGGCAAAGCGAGAGAGATAAATGTTAAACCGCATGAGCCGGAATGGTATAAGGATGCGATTGTTTATTCGCTGTATGTGGATCTTTTTAATAATGATTTTAAAGGGTTGGAAGATAAACTTGATTATTTGAAAGACCTTGGCATAAGCTGCTTGTGGCTCTTGCCGATTCTTGATTCTCCTATGAAAGATGCCGGGTTTGATATTATGGATTACCGTAAAATACGGCCTGATCTGGTAAGCCTGGATGTTAATGCAACAAATGATGAACGACAACAGGTGTTTGTACGTTTTCTCGAGCATGCACATCAGAG
>JAUXII010000263.1 GCA_030621075.1 Lentimicrobiaceae bacterium | reverse complement strand
AAGTAACTCAACCCTCTCAAAAATTCAGGTTAAGTTATCGCAATACGATAATTTTTTTGACAGTTTTATTCCCATTAGCATCCATAACAGCAAAATAGGAGCCAGCGCTTACTTGCTGGCTTTGTCTGTTTGTTCCATCCCACATGATGGTATATTTTCCCTGAGAAAGGATTTGGTTTTCCAGGGTTTTTATTTCCTTCCAAAAAAGGTCATAAATTGTCAGGTTGATAGTTGATTTATTATTGAGGGTAAATGTAAAAGTGGTTTCTGATTGAAAAGGATTCGGATAGCAGCTAAATTCTTGAATATTTTCACCAATTTGATCTTCGATCCCTTCCGTAAAAAACATACTAAAAGAGGTTGGCGTTATGGAGCTTGCTGAACCTGTTCCCGACCAGACGGTATATTTAATATAACATTCATCGGAAAACACATACGGAATTTCCCATTGAAACCTTCCATTGTTCGGCAGGTTCTCAGCTATCATTATCCAGGGGCCATTATTTCCGTTGATTGAATATTCAAGGCTTACATGTGAAGGTTGGTTTTCCGGAACGGCCGATATCCAATCAATATTTAAAGAGCTCCATCGAAGAAAAATTTCATTCCCGTGTGGGTAAATGGGTGTAATGGATAATACTTCAGGTGTTGAAGATTCTTTAAAGCAGAAGAGGTAATTCTGATAGCTGGGCCAGGATCCTTGTTCGACAACCAATGCAAAATCGGGGAAGCCGTTATTGTCAATGTCTCTTCCAACCCGGAAAGCCTTAAAATATCCTCCGGAAGGCAGGGTGAATTGTGCATCTTGTGTCCATGTCCCTGTCCCATCACCAAGCCATAAGGTAAATGTTCCATCACCGAAAGCAGCTATATCCATAAAGCCGTCGACATTCATGTCATAAAGCTGGGTGGCATCATAATCACCTGTTTCCGGGAGAGTTCCGGAGAAATCCTGCCATAACTCATCCCATTCATTCCATTCCCAAACCTCAATTCCTCCGTTACTATTTATGTAGGCCAGATCTTTTCCACCATCGTTATCAACATCTCCTAAGGAGGTTCCCCTACGGCCCATGATCCCTGTTGAGGGGAGGTTAAGGTCCATTAGAACAAATGATCCGTCCCCTCCTCCAAAATACACTGTTCCATATTGTTGAGTTACCGCAAAATCAGCATTACCATCATTATTGATATCACCAAAATCGAAGATCATGGTGGAATTGCCGTTCAGAAAGCCAAAGCTCTGTTCCCAGGAACCGTTTTGCATATTCCGGTAAATATGAACGCCTGCACCCGAGCCGAAGGAGACACTTCCCAGATCAAGATACCCGTCGTTGTCAATATCAGCGAAATCGGTACCAAACATACCCCATGTTTCGCCGTTTGTGGCCAGGCCGTCGTCCCAGGGAGTCCAGTTCATGCCAGTTCCATCGCCCAGAGCTACTTCGATGAGCTGATCACCAAAATCAGTACCCGAATAGTTATGATGCATGGCATAGCCTACATCGAGAAAACCGTCGTTATTGACATCACCAACGGCTATACCACCATATCCGAAGTTACCATTTTGAAAAACTTCCCAGTTTCCGGTACCATCGCCGAACCAAACCATAATACCATGTTCCTGGGTGTTAATGTAAGGTGATCCATGATCGCCGATTGAAAGGAGATCTATGTGCCCATCGGCATTGATATCGGCAAATTCCAATTCTGTCCGGCCTCCTTCCATGGCGGGAAATCCAAGGCCGGTAGAGCTTTCGATGTAAGTAAGGGTAGGTTGTGCCTGAGTTAATACTAAACCGAAAAAAAGAACCGTGATAATTAATAGTTGTTTTTTCATGATGGAATTATTAATGCGCATCAAGCCTTGATTCGCAATATTAATTAATAGCAAGACCTTAAAATTAATCAGAAAATCACAAATTTCCAATTTTATTTTTTAGATGCTATATCTTTTTTATACAGAATACGGGCTTGTTGGATGATCATTTCATCATGGGTGAGGTAGTAATGTTTGGCTTTTTTGGAGACAACAGCCATGAGCGTACTATCGTTTCGGATTATTTTTTCGTATTGTTTTAATTGGTGATATTTTTTGTGGATTTCTGGATATTTCGTGAAGAATATGTAATCCGAATCCTGCCATAACGCCTCATCAAATGTAATCCCTTTCTTTTTTGCTTTTTTTGCTATGGAGTTTGCCCAGGTGGCGTCGTTAGCAATAATATCTTTATAATATCGCGGTCCGATTATTTCAAGGTATTTCTCAAGGTTAGTTGTCATAAATAGATACTCAGCCTCTGACCTGATCAACTTTTCAAGTGTGTTGTCCGAATAATTGGCCTTACCGGCCAACCTATCGAATACCCCAATATTCGTCCTGATCTTATTTTCATAATTATACAAAAAATCAGGCTTCAGTGAAGATGAATAAATATTGAAAATGTTATCAACAAATCCAAAATCATATTTATGCAGAAAGCGTTCCGTTACCATCAAAAGTACGATATCCTGCTTTTCAACTTCCGTTTGTATATTAATAGTACTAACATAAACAGTGTCGGCCCAGGAAGCCGGATAGACCAATTTATTAAAATACCAGTAATCCATATTACTGAATAGATGTTCGGGGATGGAAGCGTTGTATATGTTCCAGTAATAACTGTCGCCAACATTTAGGACCATGGGCCGGATTTTGCTGCGATTATCTTCAAAAGAGAGCACCGGATAAGCCATTGGCTTATGAGGTAACTCCCAAAGCAGGTTTAATGGTTTTCCGGCATCGTAATCAGGAGGCCTGGGAAGTTTTGTAATTTCAAGGGAGTCAATGTACATTTGGGGCATATCAATTTTCCGCAAATCTTCTATGTATTTGATCAGGCTATCGGCAACAAAGGCCATACCGTAGTTACTCCAGTGAACTC
>JAUXII010000154.1 GCA_030621075.1 Lentimicrobiaceae bacterium | reverse complement strand
CTAACCGGAAACTTATGCCGTTGTACCGGTTACCGCCCCATCATTGAAGCAGCCGAAAAAGCTTGTGCTAATATTAAAAGTCATCAGCTTACAGTAAAAGAAAAAAAAGCAGAAAATATTTTTAAAGCTCTTGGCAGTCTGGAAAAATCAATCGCAATAGAATCACAAGGGCAAAAATATTTCAGGCCGGCAACGCTTCATGATGCTCTTTCATTAATCAAACAATACTCAAAAGCACACATAGTAACCGGAGGTAGTGATATTGCCATCAAACAAACAAAAAAGCAAGAATTTCTCGAAGAAATTATTGATATTTCCGGACTCCAGGAGTTAAAAGGGCACTCGGAAGATCAAGCAAATATTTACTTAGGGGCAGGCCTGTCGATGGAAGAGGTTAAGACAATTGTTGATAACAAAATCCCTGACCTTCACCATATCTTATCATATTTCGGATCACTGCAGATCAGAAATATGGCTACCATCGGCGGAAACCTGGGTACTGCATCACCGATAAGCGATACGTTACCGGTATTAATAGCCAGGAAAGCAAAGGTGATATTAAAAAGCGGTAACAAACAGCGAACCCTGTCCATCGAATCATTCATCAAAGGATATCGAAAAACAGGTATTAATCCCGATGAGTTGATTTTTCGTATTGTTATTCCAAAAACCATGAAAGGAGTTATTTTTAAATCTTATAAATTATCCAAAAGAAAAGAGCTGGACATTTCATCGGTAAGTGGTGCATTCAGGCTACAATTAGATAATGAAAAAAAAATAACTGATATTGCATTAATCTTTGGGGGTATGGCAGAAATGCCAAAAAAAGCAGTTCAAACAGAAATGTTTTTAATGAAAAAGAAATTCGACCGGGCGACTATTGAAACAGCCATGAAAATACTATATGATGAATTTATGCCTATTACTGATGCTCGGGCTTCTGATGTAGGCAGAAGGCTCATGGCCAGAAACCTTCTGATGAAATTTTACAATGACGTTTAAGATACCTCAAATTACGCTTTACGAATTACATATCTATATAATAGGAGATGAACAAGCAACAATTACATGATAGTGCAATGCAACACGTAACCGGCGAAGCTGTTTATGTTAATGATATTGACAGCCACGAACGGTTATTGACCGGCCATGTAGTTTCTAGTCCATTTGCACGTGCTAATATCATTTCTTATGACATAGAGAGAGCAATTAAAATAAAAGGTGTTCATGCCATTCTTTGTTACCATGATATCCCGGGTGAGAATCAAGTAGGAGCTGTTGTAAAAGATGAGGTATGCCTTGCTGAAAAGGAGGTGACTTTCATTGGACAGGCTCTGTTTCTTATTGCTGCTGAGAGCAAAGAAATTGCCCTCAAGGCTGAACAGTTAATAGAGGTTGATTATGAACCTTTGGATCCGGTATTAAGCATTGAAGATGCAATGGGAAAAAATCAACTGCTTGCCACTCCAAGAATTATGGAATGCGGTGATTTTCAAAAAGCCTTTAACGATTCTGCTTTTCATCTCGAAGGGGAACTAAAAACGGGCGCACAGGAGCATTGGTATCTTGAAACCCAATCATGCCTGAGTATTCCGGGCGAAGGCAATGAGATGGTTATCTACAGTTCAACACAGCACCCGTCAGAAGTTCAGTCAATAGTTTCAGAAGTTCTGGGAAGGAAAAAAAATGAGATTGAAGTGGTGGTAAAAAGGCTTGGTGGGGCCTTTGGCGGGAAGGAATCCCAACCCAATCAGGTGGCTGCCTGGACAGCATTGCTTGCATCAGCAACCGGGCTTCCTGTAAAAATATCTCTTTTAAGGGATGAGGACCAGATTATCACAGGAAAAAGGCATCCTTTTCTATCATTTTACAAGGTGGGATTCAATCAAGCCGGTATGATCAATGCCCTGAAAGTTGAACTCAATGGTGATGCCGGATCTTCAACTGATCTATCTAATGCTATCCTTGAACGATCTATGTTCCATATTGATAATGCCTACTTTATTCCCAATTTGCATTTGACAGGTAAAATGTGGAAGACAAACCACCCATCCAATACAGCTTTTCGTGGATTTGGCGCACCGCAGGCAATGGCAGTGATCGAAGCAATAATTGACCGCATTTCCAGGAAACTGAGTATAGACCCGGCAGAAATCCGTCGCCGTAATTTTTATGGCATGGATGACAGAAATATGACTTATTACGGAGAAAAAATCGAAAATAACCGCCTGTTCAGCATCTTCGAAAAACTCATCACAACATCCGAATATTATAATAGACGGAAGGAAATTAATACGTTCAACGCTAACCATGAGTTTTTTAAAAAAGGGATGGCACTAACACCCGTTAAGTTCGGGATATCTTTTACAACTTCTTTCCTTAATCAGGCGGGAGCGCTGGTGAATATTTACAAAGACGGCTCTGTTTTGATAACTCATGGGGGCGTGGAAATGGGACAAGGCCTTCATACAAAAATAGTGACCATTGCTGCTTCTGAGTTAGGTATAGATATGGATAAAATCAAGGTCGCTGCAACAAGTACATCTAAAGTACCCAACACTTCTGCAACGGCTGCCTCTACTGGAAGCGATCTTAATGGCATGGCAGTAAAGAATGCTACCTACAAGCTGAAATCACGCTTGGCTGAATTCTTTCTACAGGAAATCAACAAAAATCATCCTCAAAAGCCCTCTCTTGAAGGTTCAGTTCTGTTTCAGGATAATTATGTTGTTGATCAGATACATCGTGAGCGTAAAAAGTCATTCAAAGAGTTGATCAGTTTGGCATACCTTAATCGAATCAGCCTCAGTGCTACCGGATTCTATAAAACACCTGGTATATTCTTTGATAAACAAAAGGGGAAAGGAAAACCTTTCTTTTATTATGCCTATGGTATGGCTGTTTCGGAAGTCAAGCTTGATGTTTTAACCGGGCATCATCAGGTTTTACGAACAGATATCCTCCACGACGTTGGGAATTCACTTCATAAAAGTATAGACATAGGCCAGATAGAAGGAGGATTTATTCAGGGTGTTGGTTGGTGTACTATTGAAGAAATAAAATATGATCGTAATGGAAAAATGTTGACCCATTCTCCTGATACTTACAAAATACCAACAATAAACGACCTCCCCCTTGATTTCAGAGTAGATTTATTAAAAGATGCCCCTAACCCAAACAATATTAAAAAAAGCAAAGCTGTTGGTGAACCACCTTTTATGCTTTCTTTCTCAGTTTGGCTGGCTATAAAAGATGCCATCTCCGCCATTACCGACCATAAGAGGGAGCCTGAATTCTCATTACCAGCCACTCAGGAAGTGATCCTTCGATCGATCGAAAAGCTAAAGGGACAAATTTGACAAATTTAAAATCAATAACCTACAAGCTATTTCCATTAATTATGTGGTTGCCGCCGGATTCGGATTTATTATGGAATACGGCAATTTCACGCTCTCATCATTACCATCAAGGGCATGGTTCCCTTTTGCGATTATGATTGCTTTCTCGTTGATTATTGGGTTGTATTTATTCGCATTAACTACTCAATATTCGGGTATTGTTTTAGCATTATTTGCTTTTTACCTGACCTTTCAAAAAAAAATTTTCAATTTCGGGTAAAAAACATTGTTGGAGGAATAATTCTGGGCTTATTAAACTGGTGGACACTCCTGTTTTTTTTAAAAGGATTAAGTGTTTTTGATATTACTTTCTTTGTTCCAATTTATTATGCCAGCGTAATAGCACTCTCTTCACTAATTGCATATTTTGTATTTAAGGAGGATCTTCGCCCGGTAAACTGGGTTGGAATAGGAGTGGCTATTTTTGCAATTTTGTTGTTGGTTTGGGGATGATTTGGGATTGAGGATATGGTTAGATCCGGGATCAAGGATACATTAACTTCCAGTGTTGCGGCCTCAAGCAGATTCCAGATCAAGGATACTTTAGCTTCCAGTGTTGCGGCCTTAAGCAGATCCCAGATCAAGGATACTTTAACTTCCAGTGTTGCGGCCTCAAACAGATCCCAGATCAAGCATACTTTAACTTCCAGTGTTGCGGCCTCAAACAGATCCCAGATCAAGTCTGGGATGACGTGTCAACGTGTTTAAAAGGGGGGGAGAGTGAGGAGGTTTTTGCTTCGCAAAAACCTCCTCA
>JAUXII010000258.1 GCA_030621075.1 Lentimicrobiaceae bacterium | reverse complement strand
GGACTATATTGTTAACCCCGAGCTTCGCACGGGGCTATTCATATTATTGTCCTTCGGACAATCCTATCCACCAGAGGCGGATATAACATGAATAACTACGGGTGTAACCCGTGGCAAATATACTTAAGAAAATATATTTTCCATTTTGTTGAAAAAAAAAACAACAGAACCGGTTAATAACCTGTTAATTTCTTACTTTTGAGGAATGGCCCGGAATACAAAAGGAATAAATGAAACGCGATCTAAAAAATTTACTAAGTCATCTATTAGTCAATCTTTTATGGATCAGGGAAAGCTCCCTCCCCAGGCAGTTGATCTGGAAGAAGCTGTACTCGGCGCATTGATGCTTGAGAAAGACGCTCTCACTGCGGTAATTGACATTCTTAAACCCGAAGCTTTCTATAAGGAAGCTCACCAGTTGATTTTTTCTGCTATTCAGCGGCTTTTCTCAAAAACCGAACCTATTGACATCTTGACTGTCACCAATGAATTAAAATCCAGTGGTGAGTTAGAGATTGTCGGTGGCCCGTATTATATTACTCAACTCACCAACCGGGTTGCATCAGCTGCCAATGTTGAATTTCATGCCAGGATCATTTCACAAAAACACATACAACGTGAACTAATCAGAATATCCTCTGATATTATCAGGGATGCCTTCGAAGACACAACAGATGTATTTGATTTGCTTGATACTGCCGAAAAAAACTTATTTGAAGTCAGCGAAAGTAACATACGAAGAAATTATGCTGATATGCGGTCGTTGGTTGGGGAAGCTGTTCATGAGATACAGGTGGCCAGAGAGCATGAAGAAGGTTTACGTGGCGTTCCTTCCGGTTTTACCGAACTGGACAGAGTCACTTCAGGATGGCAAAAATCTGACCTCATTATTCTTGCCTCAAGGCCTGGCATGGGAAAAACCGCCTTTGCACTTACCATTGCCCGTAATGTTGCGGTTGAATTTAAAAAACCTGTAGCATTCTTCTCGCTTGAGATGTCGTCCCTTCAATTGGTTACAAGGCTTATATCAAGCGAAACCCAGCTCTCGGCCGATAAGCTAAGGAAAGGAAACCTGGAACCTCATGAGTGGGAACAACTAAACTCAAAAATCGAAAAATTGATTGAGGCTCCATTATTTATTGATGACACACCGGCTCTGACCATCTTCGAACTACGGGCAAAATGCAGGAGATTAAAAGCCCAACACAATATTGAGTTGATTATAGTTGACTACCTTCAATTAATGTCATCTACTTCAGAAGGTAGAGGGAACAGAGAGCAAGAAATTAGCCAGATATCCCGCTCTATGAAAAGCCTTTCAAAGGAATTGAATACACCCATTATTACCCTTTCACAGCTAAGCAGGGCTGTTGAGACAAGAACTGGGATTAAAAGGCCAATTCTTTCCGACCTGCGGGAATCAGGTGCAATTGAACAAGATGCTGACCTGGTACTTTTTATTTATCGACCTGAATATTACAAGCTCACTGAAGATGAGGAAGGGCGTTCCCTGGCTGGATTTGCTGAAATTAGTATTGCTAAACACCGTAATGGGGCGCTAAAAGATATCTCACTCCGGTTTATTGCTAAATACGCTAAGTTTGTTGACTATGACGAAGATCAATATGGGGGTCCGTCAGTAGATTCTTATGATGATACAAACCAAAAGTCTGCTACTTACGTCCGCCAATCAAAAATGAATGATATGACGGATGATGCACCACCATTTTAAACCTGAAAAACTTTTTCATATTTCAAGGAGGCTATAAGCAACGATTTGTGCGGTTAAAAACAAATAGCAGGGCATGAGAAAAACAGTAATAACATTCATTTTTTTCGTTTTCACACTCCATGGTTTCTCAGCATATTTACTGATCAATATGGATGAAACACAAAAAAACCATCTAAAAGCTTATGGTATCGCTTACTGGATTCTGCAGCAAGAGGTTGAGGTAGATTGGTTGCTAAATTATCAGGGAGGCAGTTTCATGTGTAAATATCACGAGCTTATTGAGCAAGAGTGCTTAATACGTGGCGTGAGTTATCAGGTATTAGCCGACGTACAATCCACCTCAATCTTGCAAGAAATTGCTGATCCTCAATTAAATATGGATGTGATTAAACTTCATAAAGCACCGAAAGTGGCGATCTATTCCCCAAAAAACAAGCAACCATGGGATGATGCTGTTACGCTTGCCTTAACCTATGCAGAGATACCTTATGATGTTGTTTATGATGAAGAAGTGCTGGATGGTGTTTTGCCCTTATATGACTGGTTACATTTGCATCATGAAGATTTTACAGGTCAATATGGAAAATTCTGGCGTTCGTTTAAAAATGTGGCCTGGTATGAAGAAGATGTACGTATTTCAGAAGAAATTGCAAACAAACTTGGATTTGAAAAGGTATCACAATGCAAATTAGCGGTAGCAAAAAAAATCAGAGATTTTGTTATTGGTGGTGGTTATCTGTTTGCTATGTGTTCGGCTCCCGATAGTTTTGATGTTGCATTATCGGCCGATGGCATAGATATTTGTGATGTAATGTTTGATGGTGACCCAATTGATCCGGATGCTCAATCAAAACTTCACTACGAAAATTGTTTTGCTTTTTCAAACTTTTCACTGATCACAAACCCGTACGAATATGAAATTTCGTCTATTGACATGACAACAAAACGCAAGGTAACTGAAAAAAATGATTATTTTGTGCTGTTTGAGTTCTCAGCAAAATGGGACCCTGTACCAACCATGTTAACACAAAATCATTTACAAATTATTAAGGGTTTTATGGGGCAAACCACCAGTTTTGATAATAATTTCCTAAAGCCAAATGTATTGGTATTAGGAGAAAATAAAAGCCTTGGGGAAGCACGTTATATTCATGGAGAATTTGGTAACGGAAGCTGGACATTTCTAAGCGGGCATGACCCTGAAGATTACAGGCATCTTGTTGGTGAC
>JAUXII010000295.1 GCA_030621075.1 Lentimicrobiaceae bacterium | reverse complement strand
TTTCCGGAATCATTTTTTCCGTTCCATGCTAACTTATAAATGCCTGATGTCTGTATGCCATCAATCAAAGTCTTAATTCGCATCCCTTTTGTATCGTATATATAAAGCCCGACCTTTGTTGGCTTTTTTAATTCATATATAAATTGGGTTTGATTGCTAAACGGATTGGGATATACTTTAAATTCAATATCTCCGGAAGTTCCAATTTCCTCATTCTCGTAAGCAGTACCTCCTTTAAGTGAAATCCAGTAATAATCTGCCTTGTCTTTTGAACGGATAATACGATTTTCCATACGATTTGTCTTGAAATTATAAACACTGTATTTTTTTACTGTTTTTCCGGCAGATTTTAAACCATAATGGCTAATAAAAGATATCTCGGGATTATATCCAAGTGAATCGGTCAGGTAACCGTTTATCTCTACGATACTATCTTGTACCACTGCAGCACCTATACATATTGTATCCTCATATACTGCAATTTCAACAGGAAGACTATCAGGATTCATTTCAACATAAAATGGTGTATAATCAGCAGCTTTATCATAAGTAAAATATTGAGTTTCAGGTGCAGAAAGCGGTGTTTCCGGGTCGGCATTAGAAGGCCACTGGAAAGTACAACTATCAAATACCCTCACAATAACCATATCACCATAACTTAGAGTGAAGTTTAGCATATAATCAGGAACCGGTGGTTGATTGCCGGAAGGATTTGCTATTGCCCAGTCCTGGTGTCTTATTTCTGAAATATTATCCCATATTGATGCAAATGCTTCGCTAACTGTCATTGTTTGGGCAGGGAAAAAACCTATCCAGTTTGCATAGCCGGCATAAAGATCCATTTGAGTTGAAGGGTCAAGCACAGAGCCGTAAAGCGATATTGTTCGTTCATCTTCCGGTTTAAGATTTAGTTTATATCCTCTTGTGCTTAATACATCAGTAAGATAGCCTGTTACTGTCCATATGTTATTTATATATTCAATAAATTTTTCTGAAATAGACTGCGGTGGCAGGTTTGTCATTTTTCCTTCAGTAAAATCTGCTGGCTCAATATTATTAGTTAGAACTTCAACAGCGCTAACAGGGTCATTTCCATCTCTTTCAAGACGTGGATAAGAGAGCCATGTCCAGCCGGAGCGTAAAAGCAAAAGTTCCTTCGGTTCAAACGTTACTCTGCTCATGCAACTGTGCCCGCCGTTTGGTAAATAAATAGCAGTATCATAAGGATCGATGTATGGGGTGGTAATGTTGTAAAATTGGGCATTTGAAGGGTCACGGGTCTGGTCATATTCCGGGGAAAAACTGGTAATTCCTAATGGAGTGGATACCCATGCAGAGTCTTCATATAAGGGGTCAAAAGAATGCAGGCTAACTTGCGTGTCACCCAATTTCATATTATCAACTTTCTGATGTAAATACACTTTGCCATTATATGGATTGGAGAAAAAAGAAGCTGCCTGACCAGGTATTGGAGCAATATTGTATTCTGAGATTATGGGAGTATCTGATGTGTCAATTTCTATTGTCCATATCACACAACTTCTGTCTTCTCCACAAGTATCATGAGGGGTATTTGTAAAAGCGAACAGTTTATCGTGAAAAGCATTATAAGTTATATCAATAAAATCATAATGACCTAAGTTAGATACACTATTCGTGGATGTTTTATATTGATGTAAATATTTTCCAATAATAAATACTCTTCCATCATACTGGCTGTTTCCTCCAAATTGACTCCTGTCAGGATATATCACTTTGCCAGGAAATTTAATTGTATCTTGAAATATTATTCCATCGTCTAACCTTAGTAGTTTTCCATTATTTTCATGATGTGGATAAAAATCATACATGCGATTTGTTTCGGTATTATACGGCGGACTTTTCTTTTCCTGGGGGCAAATACTCACATATACATCGGTATCCTCATTATTAGGATTTGAACAAAAATGTGCTGTATAATAAATAAAATCATCTTCGCAAGTTAAACCTTCTATTAATAGTGGGCCAGCTATCAGGGAGTAAGTTGTTGCATCATAAATAAATATCTTTGGAGTGAGTGTATAGAGCATGTTTGCCATCACATATAATTTACCATCCGGTGAAATAAACATTTCTTTGGCAAATTTCTCACCTTCTCCCAGATCTATTTCACCAATTTTACAATTAGTACTTGCATTATAAATAACAATTTTTGCACTATCAGATTCTAATTTAGAAATTAGAAAATGATCCTGAAACGGATTGTAAATACAATCACCAATTGGTTTGCCAAAATCCAAAAATGTAGTTGTTCCCGTTTCTGTATTATAGGAGTATATCCCTGTATTATCAACATTTAATTTATTATAAAGATATATGTTATTACCGTTTGCATTTGCAGTGATGTGGTAAACGGGATAACCGGTTTTAATAAAATTGCGAGTAAAATTAATATTATCAAAAACCTCTAATTTACCTGCTGTGGTATTAATTATATAATTGTTTCCATTGCCACTAGCACCTTTATTGAAAAAATTATTTTCTGCCTCAAGTAATTCCGAAGGTTGTTCATAATTAGTTGTAAT
>JAUXII010000183.1 GCA_030621075.1 Lentimicrobiaceae bacterium | reverse complement strand
GTGATTACCTGACGGAGAATGATGCGCTGATTGAGTATTTCGTTGGAGACGGTTGTCTCTATGCTTTCTGTTTGACGAAAAATGACATTAAGGTGGTTGAACAAAAAATTGATGAGTCATTCTTCCAAAATATAGACAACCTGCCTAATAATCAGTCAATTAATGCAGTTATTAACGATGCGTACACGATATACAGTAGTTACGTGAACAGCTCATATGACCTGTATAAAGTTTTGTTAGCTCCTTTTGAAACTGAGGTTGCAGGTAAGTCTCTGATCATTATTCCTGATGGTAAGCTGGGGTATGTATCATTTGAATCGTTGTTAACGGATGCCACTGATAGTAAGAAGATTGATTATAGAAATTTACCTTATCTTATCAATGATCATGCAATAAGCTATGGTTATTCCAGCACCTTGCTTGTTAATTCAGGAGATGTTTATCATTCACATAAAGCGCAAAAGGATCTGCTTGCTTTCGCACCGGTTACTTTTAATGAGGAAAATGCTCTTTACACACAACCAGTTAAATATCGCACAAGAGGTGAGGAACTGATGGACCTTCCGGCAACCAGGAAAGAAGTTACTGATATAAACAGTATTTTTGGAGGTGATGTTTATCTTGACAGCGAGGCCACTGTATCCCGTTTTAAAGAAGTTGCCGCTGATTACAAGATTTTACATATTGCCACCCATGGTATTATGGATGATGATGATCCGATGCATTCTAAATTGATGTTCTCGCCTGTGGATAACAAGAATGATGATTGTTTGTATTATGGCGACCTTTTCAACCTCGAATTAAACGCTGAACTTGCAGTTCTCAGTGCTTGCAATACTGGTTCCGGTAAAAATTCTGAAGGTGAGGGCGTTATTGCATTTGCACGTGGCTTTATGTATTCGGGAGTCCCAAGCATGGTTATTAGCCTCTGGAAAGTAGAAGACGAATCGACAGCCGAGATCATGAAGTATTTCTATGCAAACCTTAAACAAGGATATTCAAAAGATGAAGCCTTACGCAGTGCAAAAATTGAATACCTTAAGAATACCGATAATATTGGTGCCAGCCCATATTACTGGTCAGGTTTTATTAATATTGGAAACAAAGAACCGCTGCATTTCAACAACCACAATAAGAGTTATTTCTGGTTGCTATTACTTCTGCTCCCTGCCCCAGTATTTATTTTCCGCCGCAGAGCAAAATCAAAAAGTAATTAACCTATTGTTTCAAATTATTGTATTCTTCATTTCCTTTTTACTTAAAAGTACTTTAGGCACTTTAGTTCACTTTAAGTACTAATTTGTTACTATTATTTGTATTTTTACACGCATAAATTTATGTTTCCATTATTTATGAAATAATTTGTGTATGAACAATAATACAAAAGAAAAAGGGCCCGGTAAGTCAAAAAAAAACAAGATCCCTAATGGGTATTATTTGGAGGAGTTGGCAAGGCTGCAGGTAGAACTGGTAAAACTGCAGGAGTGGATTAAACAGCAGGGGTTAAGGGTTGTGATCCTTTTTGAAGGGAGGGATGCCGCTGGTAAAGGCGGAACCATTAAAAGAATTACACAAAGCCTGAACCCACGTATTTGCCGGGTTGTTGCATTGGGCCTTCCAACCGACAAGGAACAAACACAATGGTACTTTCAACGTTATGTGCACCATTTACCTGCCGCTGGTGAAATGGTGATTTTTGACCGTTCATGGTATAACAGGGCAGGAGTAGAAAGGGTAATGGGGTTTTGTACAGAAGCTGAGTATTGGGAGTTTCTCCGGTCGTGCCCTAATTTTGAACGTATGTTGATACGATCCGGGATAATTTTAATCAAGTATTGGTTTTCTGTGAGCTTCGATGAACAAGAGAAGCGTTTTCGTACCAGGATAAAAGATCCTACAAAAAGCTGGAAACTAAGTGAAATGGACTTACAGTCACGGGTTAAATGGGAGGAGTATTCCAGAGCAAAGGATGAAATGTTCGGGTATACTGATATCAAACAATCACCCTGGTACGTGGTTAATGCCGATGATAAGAAACGTGCCCGTCTGAATTGCATACACCATATATTAAGTATGATACCTTATAAGGATGTAATCCTTGAAAAGATAAAACTTCCTGAAAAAGATACCAGTTATTCATACGTTAGAACCCCCATGTCAGAGCAGTCCTTTATACCTGAGGAGTATTAATTGTTGGGGTTTTCCTTATTTGTTATTCTTTATTGGTTATTTCTTGTTATTTTTCTTGATCATTAATATTGATAAAGCAAATAAATTATCAGAAAAACCCTTATCCTGATTTTATTTTTTTGCAATTATTATGATACCTGTTCAACTGCCCAATTCAATGCTTCTTGTAACATTTCCTGTGGAGCAGTTTTAATATAACCGTCATTGGTTAGCTTATCAGTCAGCCCTCTTGCATAACTAATATCTTCAGTAGCTTTTTTAAATGCTTCATCCCATGTCATTTCAACTCTGGCAATACCATCTTTTATTGCTTGCATGGCAACATCGGCTGCTTCTTGTGGGAATACACTTGCTTCGCTCATAGTAGGAACTATATTTTCGGGATTGATACCACGTTTTTCGGCATAATCGGCAAGTGAATGAGCAGCAGTTATAGCCATATTATCAGTAATTTTTTTTGCTCTTACCATTAAAGCACCTTTTAAAATACCGGGGAACCCTATTGAATTATTTACCTGATTAGGAAAATCTCCTCTTCCTGTTGCCACAATAAAAGCTCCTGCTTCCTTAGCTGCATACGGATAAATCTCGGGAATTGGATTTGCGCATGTAAATACAATAGACTTGTCAGCCATTACTTTTATCCATTCAGGTTTAACCGTGTCGGGACCTGGTGTTGACAAAGCGATTAAAACATCTGCATCTTTCATTGCTTCTTGCATATCATCAACTTTATCAGGATTGGTTGCTTCACATAATTCCCATTTACGGTAGAATTTTTTATTTTCTTCTAAGTCTTTCCTATCTAAATTTAGAGATCCTTTGGAATCGAAAATAATAAAATTTTTGGGATCGGCACCATCGGCAATTATTAATCTTGCGATTGTTGTATTGGATGCACCTGCTCCGAGCATAACAATTTTTACATCAGATAATTTTTTATTAGCAAGTTTTAAAGCATTTAACAATCCTGCAAGAGTTACGCAAGCAGTACCTTGGGCATCGTCATGCCAAACAGGAATATCACATTCTTCACGTAAAGTATCAAGAACTTTATAACAATTCGGTTGGGAAATATCTTCAAGATTAATGGCTCCAAAACTGGGCTGAAGCATTTTAACAAACTCAATAATCTTATCTGGGTCTTTTTCACCTTTTTCATTTGTGCTGTCAACACAAAGTGCCACTGCATCAACTCCACCGAGATATTTCATTAAAAATGCTTTACCTTCCATCACGCCAAGACCACCCGGGGGAGTGCAATCGCCATCACCGAGAACACGTGTTGAATCACTTACAACGGCAACAAAATTTCCCCTGTTTGTAAGTTGAAACGAAGTATCGTTATCGTCTCTTATCGTTGTAGATACTTTTGAAACTCCAGGAGTGTACCAAACGTTAAACCAGTTAAAACCAGGAACCGGAGCTTTAGGGATAGTTTGTATTTTTCCTCCATAAAATTTATGTGCTTTTTCAGCTAATTTCTTTAAAAATAATGTTTTTGCTTTTGCAATTTGCTCTTGTGAAAATTCTTCCGGAAAGGCTTCATCAAGATTGTCGAGATTTAGATTTATTTTTTTCATTTTGTAGAAATTATTAATTTATTTAATTAAAATCATTTGTTTATTCATTGT
>JAUXII010000037.1 GCA_030621075.1 Lentimicrobiaceae bacterium | reverse complement strand
CATGCCCGGCCTGCAATTGTATTCGACCTGGTGTATCGTTACCTCATGCACCTTGGTTATAAAGTACGCTATGTGCGTAATATCACCGATGTTGGACACCTTGTAAACGATGCTGATTCGGGAGAAGATAAAATTGCGAAAAAAGCAAGGCTGGAGCAGCTTGAGCCTATGGAAATTGCTCAGTACTATGCCAACAGCTACCATCGTACTATGGATCAGCTTAATGTTCTGCGACCAAGTATCGAACCACTGGCGTCAGGGCATATCATCGATCAGATAGAAATGGTGAAAGCTATATTGAATAATGGGTTTGCTTATGAATCTAATGGGTCAATCTATTTTGATGTACAGAAATACGACCATGATCATAATTACGGTGAGCTTTCAGGACGTAAAGTTGACGATATGCTGAGTGAAACACGTGAGCTGGAAGGGCAGTATGAAAAACGGTTTTCTGCCGACTTTGCCCTCTGGAAAAAAGCCAGGCCGGAACATATCATGCGTTGGGATTCTCCATGGAGTAACGGCTTCCCTGGATGGCATCTCGAATGCTCGGTTATGGGGGCCAAGTACCTCGGATCTCCTTTCGATATCCATGGTGGTGGTTTGGACCTTGTATTTCCTCATCATGAGTCGGAGATCGCCCAGTCAGTAGCCGCATCCGGAAAAGAGCCGGTAAAATACTGGATGCACAACAACATGATCACGCTCAATGGCCAAAAAATGGGAAAATCGCTTGGTAACGCCATCAATCTTGATGATTTCTTCGCAGGAAACCATAAAATACTGGAACAGCCATACAGCCCAATGACAATCCGTTTCTTCATGCTTCAGGCTCATTACCGTAGCACTCTCGATTTTTCTAATGAAGCTCTTCAGGCGGCTGAAAAAGGACTTAAACGTCTTTTTACAGGTATTGAGGTGTTGAATAAACTGAAACCGGCAGACAAATCAACAACAGATATCAGTGCTTTAATAAACAACTGCTACGCAGCCCTGGATGATGATTTTAACAGTCCTGTCCTTATATCGCATCTTTTCAACGGACTGAAGATCATTAACCTTGCCAAAGATGGAAAAGAATCCTTCACAAAGAAAGATCTGGGGTCCCTTATAAAAACTTATCATGACTTTGTTTTTGACATCCTTGGCCTGCAACACGAAAAAGCAAGGGGCGGTCAGGATGAACTGGTGGATAAACTGATGACTACCATTCTTTCTATCCGGCAGCATGCCCGCACCAATAAAAATTTTGCTACTTCCGACATGATCCGGGATGAATTGGCAGAAGTAAAAATTACCATAAAAGACACGAAAGATGGTGCTGAGTGGAGCCTGGAAGAATAATGATCAAATTACTTTGACTAAAAAATAATTTTTCTTCCCTTTTTGTACGAGTAAGTATTTCCCATTCAAAAGGAGACCTGTGTTGACTTCAAACATCTCTCTTATCTTTTCTTTATTCACGGCCACTCCGTTGTCTTTTAACATTCGGCGGGCTTCGCCTTTTGATGAAAATATTTTTGTATTTTCAGTTAAGAAATCTACAATACCAATACCCTTTTCCAATTCTGATTTTGAGACTTCACTTTGAGGGACACCTTCAAAAACAGACAATAGCATGCTTTCCGACAAATTCCTTAGCGTATCGGTAGTTCCTTTACCAAACAAAATGGATGATGCCTCTACGGCAGCGTTGTAATCCTCTTCTGAATGCACCCTGACAGTTACATCACGGGCTAAAGCCTTTTGTAAAATACGCAGATGCGGCGCCTCTCTGTGTTGATTTATCAAATTGTCAATATCATCTCTGGAAAACAACGTGAAGAACCTGATGAAATTCTCTGCATCTTCATCAGAAATATTCAACCAATATTGGTAAAATTTATAGGGAGATGTTTTTTCAGGGTCCAACCAAATATTTCCACCTTCGCTTTTACCAAATTTATTACCATCAACCTTTGTGATAAGCGGACAGGTTAAAGCAAAGGCTTCGGCTTCCAATCCTTCATCAGCAAAAATTTTTCGCCGGATAAGTTCTGTTCCTGTAACAATATTCCCCCACTGGTCGGATCCCCCGAGTTGTAACTTGCATTGTTTGTTTTTATACAACCAATAAAAATCGTACCCTTGCACAAGCTGGTAACTAAATTCGGTAAATGACATTCCGGTATCCAGCCTTGTCTTTACCGAATCTTTAGCAAGCATATAGTTGACAGTGATGTATTTCCCTACGTCCCTGATAAATTCCAGAAAATTAAGATCTTTAAACCAGTCGTAATTATTTACAACCTCTGCGCTGCTCTCCTCTTCGCCAAAACTCAAAAAATTCATTAATTGCTTTTTTTGGCACTCCAGGTTGTGGTTTATTGATTCCTTCGAAAGTAACTTTCGTTCTTCTGTTTTCCCTGAGGGATCACCTACCATACCTGTAGCTCCACCAACCAAAATAATGGGTTTGTGCCCGCATCGTTGCAAATGGACCAACAGCATGATCGGAACCAGGTTTCCAATATGCAGGGAGTCGGCTGTTGGGTCAAAACCAATATATCCGGAAGTCACTTCTTTTTGAAGTTGCTCTTCAGTTCCGGGGGTCATATCGTGTATCATGCCCCTCCAGCGTAATTCTTCAACAAAATTCATATTATAAAATTTTTTGCAAAGATAGGAAATCGTATTTCGTATCGCCTATCAATGCTTGAATAACGTAATACTTCTTTCCATAATAGTGGGTTGCGTGTGGCTATATGCTACGTAATTTTTGTGTTGCGCCTGCGGCAAAAATTATGGAGTATATAGCGTGTGTGTGCCTTGAATGGCAAATATAATAAAAAGTTCTTTGAATTAGAGAACAGTCCAGAGGGTGCAAGTCCCTTATGCACTGGGGTAACGCCTGGAATTGCGAAGCAATCACGAACACAAAAACAGTTAAGTAATTACGTAAGTAACCATTAGTAAGTCACAAGGTGGTTTGGGGTGACCCATGCATTGAAGTAAGCGAGACTACAAACGTCTGAACTAACAAACAGAAGCGAGCTCATGAGCACCATTAAAAATAAGCAATAATGTGAATAACGACATTTGTCCGCCAGTTGGCGGAGAGGTCTTGGAATAAATCCGTCTCCCGTTTCCCGTCTCCCATTTATCCTATATCAGATATCTGATATCTGGTATCATATATCTGATATCAGTGCTCAACGCAAACCCGTATCCCTTCCGAATGCGAAGTAAACTCAGGGGCATACATGCACTGAATGGTTGTTATACCGTTCGAGAAATCACCGGCCTGTGAAGCAACCAGCGGATATTCAAAAACATACGTTCCTTTTGCAAGGTAACCAATAAAAAAGTTGGTGGACCCATCACGTGTGCTCTCATAATACCCCAACCCACCCTGATACCTGTATCCGGATAAAACATTTATGGGTTCAAATGCCGAGGCACGCATATCCTTCATGTGGACATATTCCATATTCCTGTCAACCCGGAGCTCTATTCTAACAATAACCTTATCCCCTATCTCAAGTTTTGTCGTTTCATCTATCAGATCGAGAACAGGGCCGGAAGGTGTGTTTCTTTCGATAAATAATTTTTTATTAAGCTTTAACGGCGTTTCATGAACCGTGATCTTGTCCAGTTGCTCAAAATATTGCCAGTACAATGCACCCCAGGCAATACCCTCATCCTCTTTTGAAACAGTTACCTTGCCCATATCAGGAGTGATTTCATTTCCTGACCATGAAGTTTTAAAATATCCTGTTCCCGCTTCCACCTTCAAATCGTCTATTGCCTTTGGATCGATCAACCGGCCACCCAATTCAACGTTGACCAGTTTGTCACTAACCAGTAAATCTGTACCTCGTAACAACAAAGCATACACGGCTTCAACAGTTGCCTTGGTCGTTTTCCAATTCTGAGTCTGTTTTTGCTTCAACAGCCAGATCTTCATCTCTTCCACCGAATTATTATTTTCTGCTATTTCGTCGAAAGCTTCAATTAACAATGCCTGCGTTTCAATAGGTGCCTGATACCAGAAATATCCGGGGTCGCCGCGCCAGTACATGCCCATCTCGTCCGAATGCAAAGCCCGCTCTTTCATCGATTTGATGATATCACCGGATGTGCGATCATTTCCGTAGCGATACAAAGCCAGAGCGATCATCCCCTGCATATAAATACTTTGCTCTGTCCAGTATGTCTCAGCCTGGCCCAAATAATAATCAAAAGCCTCCTTGTTCTTTTCAGAAACATTTATTTTAAAATTAAATGTGTTGTAAAAACTTCTTGCATAGAGGTAATGGATTTGTGTCTGCCCGATGTGCTTCTCATCCATCTTATCACCATGATATTGCTTCACTCTTTCATAATCTTCTCCGATCCTGTCATCAAGATACAGAACAGCTTTTCTTAACATCTTCCAGGCCCTGTCATCCTCAACAGCATCTTTAATCATCAAATGGTTCAATTTTCCAAAGCCGGCAACGATATGCCGGGTAATATACCTGCTGTCGGGCATCCCCTTAAACCAGGGCCACCCCCCATTGGGCGACTGCAGGTTTTGTAATCTAAGTAAAGTTGAACTCAACTCATACGACATGTTATTAAGGTCAAACAATAAGGCAACACGTTGCTTACGTTCGGTCTCATTCTTTGCATCAAGCACCCAGGGTGTCTCTTCCAGCATCAGTGATTTCAACTCCTGATTTTTCTCCAGATTGGATAAAAGGGCATCTGGGGTATATTCCCGCCAGCTGTCGAAAACTCTTTTTGTTTTCGGACTTGAATTAACAATATGGCTGGCAATACTATTTGCATAATACCTGCTGAAGATATGTTCCGAACATTCATACGGGTATTCCATCAGGTAAGGCAAAGCCTGAACAGCGTACCATGCCGGATTTGATGTAAACTCCAACGTCAGCTTATGATTTACCAGTGTTTTTGAAGCTTCCGAATCTATTAATTTTTTCAAATAAAAATGTTTTACCTCTCCTCCCTTTACAGGCATTGGCAATGATTCGGTAACCAGCATCCGGTTGGTTAAAACCGGAAGAGCCATCTCCTCCCCATCACTGAAATTGCCTGCACGTGCAGTTGCACGGTAGGTGATAGCCTGAAGGCCATGCATTGGAATGGCAATTTTCCACCTGACAACCCGGCTTTGGCCTTTTTTAATTTGGAATGATTTGTCGCCCGGATCCATAATAAGACTGACCGGGGTCATGCTCACCGCATCGAAAAATTCAAGTGTGGCAACCCCTTGAAGCACATTATCCGAAAGATTAACCACTTTTATGCTAAACAGCAATGTATCCCCTTCTCTGAAAAATCTTGGTGCATTGGGAACGACCATCAGCTCTTTTTGTGTAACCAACTCCTTTTCAATCAGGGTATACTTCAGGTCTTTGGTGTGTGCCAGACCCATCATTTTCCAGCGGGTTAGCGATTCAGGGGCTTTAAATGAAATGACCACATCCCCTTCATCATTTGTTCTCAGGTCGGGAAAGAAAAAGGCTGTTTCACGGAAATCCCTTCGTACCTCCAGGCCTGGTGAGGGCTGAGAAGCCACTGTTTCCCCTGCCTCAACTTCTAACGGAACGGCTATTGTTTCAAGTTCCACATCGTTTACTTCAACCATTACTTCATCGACATTACCCATCATCTCTCCTCCTGCTTTCGTAGCAACACTGCGATATAAATGATCGCGGTAACCGTAAAAATTAAACCCGAACCAATTTAGCTGGTCATATTGCCTTAAATAAAACGAACCTGTTTCTTTCGTCTTTTTAATATATTGCGACCCGCTGTGGATTTTAAAAGCATCTTGTATATCCCACATAGCACTACCATAATAGGCATGTAATAAATTAAATGCCCATGAATGAGAAGCAAAAGCATCAAGGGAAGCATCGTACATAGAAGCCAGCATTTCAGCAGCTACTCTCTCCCCCGCCTTGTCCTTAATGGTGATTTGCCACTCCTCCTCCTGGCCCGGCAACAACTTATTCCTAAAGGAAGAAAAAGAAATATCCAACTCCTTATTTGTATATGGAACCTTGATCAGGTTATAATCGTGGTATGCGCGATTATGCCTCACAAATACAAAATTCACCTCAAAATTTCCCCTGAACCTCTCCTCAATAGGGATCTCTATTAGTTTTTGTTCATTATTTACCTCAATCCATTCTCTGTGGATCGTTTCTTTTTCATGAACTACTTCATACAACATTCGAACATTTTTATCGGCTGTTCCGATGAGTACCGAAGCTTTCTCTCCCGGCTCCCCGTGGTCAATGATATCGGCAAACCAGCTAATAGCATGAACAGTTGGCCTGGAATCTCCGGTCGAAAAAACAACAATGTACTTTTCCACCTCTACCTTTTCACCAAAAATGTCTGTTGTAGCAGCTTTTAACATATAATGGCCCGGTTTCCAACCTGAAAGTTCTGAAAGATCAAGAATGGAATCATTTTCAGTGTTAAACAACCATTCAAACATGGCAGGACCTCTTTGCCAGTTCCCTGGGATATCTTCATCTTTATATACGTCATAAGGAAACTCCATACGAAAATCACTCTCAGAAATGATATACCTGTCAGGTCTTTCCCAACTCCTTTTTCTAAATAGCTGTTCCGGTTCAATTAATTTTTGAATGATCAAATTACCTCTGCAGGATACTTTTTCGCCGTTCAAATTTGTAGAGAACAGGTTATAACCCTTTACTTTATCTTTATTTATCAGTTCCGGGATTTCAACATGAAGGATCAAAGCAGTTGTGCTTACTGAAACAGTTGTTGTCGTTGACTGCGTTTCGCCATTAATATCCGTTACATCAGCATAAACCGTGTAATCGAAAACAGGCTTATACCTTGACGATACTTGTTCGTCCGGTATAGCAACAAAAGTAACCGGGAATTTTCCATTTTCATCAGTAGTCATAACACCATTGGTGATCTCCATATCAGGCGAACCTGGATACCAACCTCTCCACCAGTATCCACGATAAGGGTAACGTGCTGTACGGACAACACGGTACTTAACCTCTGCCTGATCGAGGTTAGCACCTGCATAAGATTTTGCATGGCCGGTAACGGTTACCTCTTCGTTAAGTTTGTAGCTTCCTTTAACCGGCTCAAAAATCACTTCAAACCTGGGCCTCTTGTATTCTTCAACTAATATTTGGGTGGATCCCGATTTGCTTTTTATCGTCATTCTGCCAGTTAATATCCCGGTTGGGATAACAAAAGAGCCATTGAATGATCCAAATTCATTGGTATGCAGTTCCAATGAGGAGATCTTTTGCCAGTTTACATCATTTAAAACT
>JAUXII010000151.1 GCA_030621075.1 Lentimicrobiaceae bacterium | reverse complement strand
GGTGAGGTCAGTTGATTGTCGATTGTCGATTGTCGATTGTCGATTGTCAATTGTCGATTGTCGATTTAATAAAACAGTATTAAACGCAAGGGCAAGGCCTGAACCCCATCTCCTTCAGGAGAGGGGGCAGGGGGTGAGGTCAGTTGATTGTCAATTGTCGATTGTCGATTGGCAGTCGGCAGTCGGAAAAAACAATACATCAATTAATAGAAAACGTAGCTTGTAATGGATTTGCTTTTATTTTTCGCGGGATTCATTTTTCTTTCAGCAGGGGCACATTTTCTTATTGAAGGAAGTCAGTCGATTGGCAAACGATTAAAGATACCGGGAATAGTCATTGGCCTTACTATTGTTTCATTAGGAACATCTTTACCTGAACTCAGTGTCAGTGTGTTGGCTAGCATAAAAGGCCAATCCGAGCTTGCAATGTCAAATATCCTGGGGAGCAACACAGCAAATATTCTCCTTGTATTAGGAGTGGGTGCCATTATTTCTCCATTAACATTCCGGAAAGCTACTATTAACAGAGAAATTCCTTTTAGCCTTCTCGCTGTAATTGTGCTTGGATTTATGGCTATTCAAACGTTTAATCAGCATGGCAATAGCGAAATTAACAGGGTTGAGGGAATCATACTGCTAATTTTCTTTATTATTTTTCTGATTTATTCATTTATTTTATCAAAAAAACAAACAGAGGATAACAACACCCAGGATACCGTCAGAAAGGTTTCGATATCCATAGCATTTATTATCCTTGGAATTGGTGGATTATACATTGGGGGCAAATGGATTGTGAAAGGAGCATATCTACTTGCTGAGATGTTTGGATTAAGCACATCAACAGTTGGTATTAAAGTTGTTGCTGTCGCAACATCACTTCCGGAAATTGTCGCATCATCTTATGCAGCATTTAAAAAACATAGCGACATTGCAATAGGAAATGTAATAGGTTCAAATATTTTTAATATTTTCCTCGTTCTTGGGTTAAGTGCTACTATTTACCCTATTCCGGGTTATAATGGCATGAGTGTTGATGTTAGTATGGTTATCTTTGCAACGCTTCTTCTGTTTATTTTAATTTTCAGAGGTAAAGGGCGGCAGTTAACACTATTTGAAGGTGTGTTCTTTTTGACAACTTACATGTTATTTATTGTATCAAGGGAAAAAATTCTATTATGGTTATAGAATACCCTCTAATTGCTTATTATTATTTGCTAATTGTTATGTGAAATGGCCAACGGAATCGTCATAAAAAATAAAAAAGCCTCGTTTGAATACTTTTTACTTGAGTTATTCACAGCTGGCATTCAACTCACAGGAACCGAAATCAAGTCGATACGCCTTGGAAAAGTGAGCCTTAGAGAAGCTTATTGCACGTTTATAAATGATGAATTGTTTGTCAGAAGCATGCATATTGCCGAATACAAGTTTGGCACCCATTATAATCACGATACTAAGCGTGATAGAAAACTATTATTGAATAAGAAAGAACTTAAGAAGTTATACACAAAAGTCAGAGAAAAAGGACTCACCATAGTTCCGGTTAAACTATTTATTAACGAACGTGGCCTTGCTAAAATGAATATTGCACTTGCTAAAGGAAAACATTTCTATGACAAGAGGGAAGCCCTGAAAAAAAGAGAAACGAAAAGAGAAATCGACCGGTCAAAAGAATATTAATCTGGGTTATTACAAAAATAATCCGTACTTTTGGTAAGCAGAAATAACAGAGCATAACCACTTATTAAAACAAGGAGATTAATCATGAAAAAATTAACATTCCTTTCATTTATTGCAATCATTATCATCGGAATTAACAGTTGCAGCGAAAAAAAATGCAAGTATGATTCAGATGAGGAAAAATCAAAAATTGAAATTGTACTGGAAAAATATGTGATTGCAAATGAAACTCAGGATTTGGATCTGGTTCACAGGGTATGGGCCTCACGGGATGATATTGTCGTTATCGGTACTGCCAGTGGTGAAAAACTAATTGGTTGGGAAAAAATAAGTGAAACTCTCCAGAAACAATTCAACTTGTTCGAAGACACCTATATTTCAGTAAGTGATCAGATCATAACTATAAATGAAACCGGAAACACCGCCTGGTTTTCTGAGATAATCAATTATAATTTCATTTACAAAGGAAAACCTGTAAGCTATGAAGGGGTTAGATTTACAGGCGTCCTATCAAAAATTGAAGGAGAATGGTATATAGTCCAGTCTCATATGTCGGTACCTCATGAAGAAGATTTTGACGAGTAAGAAATGTTATTTTTCATCCCAGGTAATTGACACAATACAGCCTTAAGCCGGACACTTTTCAGTAGTCCGGTTTTTTATACTTTTAGAACAAAAACCAAGATTCAAAAACAAAAAAAATAACTATTGAGCAATGAAGCAAAAACCACGATTAAACTTTTGGCAAATATGGAACATGAGTTTTGGGTTTTTAGGGATACAATTTGGATTTGCCTTACAAAACGCAAACATCAGCCGGATTTTTGAAACACTTGGTGCCAGGGTTGAAGACATTCCTATTCTTTGGATAGCTGCACCGTTAACAGGGCTTATTGTTCAGCCAATCATTGGGCATATGAGTGATAACACCTGGAACCGGCTTGGTCGTCGAAGGCCCTATTTCCTGGTAGGTGCCATCTTAGCTTCACTGGCTCTCCTGGTTATGCCCAACTCCCCTACTCTGTGGATGGCAGCCGGGATGCTCTGGATAATGGATGCCTCCATTAATATTTCAATGGAACCTTTCAGGGCTTTTGTCGGCGATATGCTGCCGTCTGAACAGCGCACCAAAGGTTTTGCTATGCAAAGCTTTTTTATTGGGACCGGAGCTGTAGTTGCGTCTGCCCTGCCCTATATCATGACCAATTGGCTCAATATACCAAATATCGCCCCGGAAGGTGAGATCCCTCCTTCGGTGAAGTATTCATTTTATATTGGTGGAGCCATATTTTTTCTCGCTGTATTATGGACCGTAATCAAATCCAAAGAATACTCTCCGGAAGAGTTAAAAGAATTTGAGGCTTTCAGGAAATCAGAAATAGAAAGGCGTGTTGAAGACGAAAAGCGCGAAATCCCTATTCATCAATCCAGATTCTTCAAAAGCAGTATATTCTGGATCATCTCGGGTCTCTTAATTTGTATCCTAATTTACCGGTATTCACTTGCAGCTGAATTGTTTATTCTAGGAGGGGGCCTTTTTGTATTTGGTATTATTCAGATTATTGTAGGTCTGTTTACACAAGCCGGAAAAACTAATAACGGGCTTGTTATCGTAATTAATGACCTGTTTAAGATGCCTCTTACCATGAAACAACTGGCATTCGTTCAGTTTTTTTCATGGTTTGCCCTTTTTGCCATGTGGATATACACTACCGCAGCTGTTACCAGCACAAAATATGATATGAAGCTTGATCGTTCGATGGTAACTATTTTATCTCATACTATTGATAGTCTTGATGATCACGCCTCCAAAAAATTCGAGGAACATTATCACGGCATTCGCGAGGATCTTGATATTTATTCGAATAAGATTGAAGCCGGAAATGAATATGTAATTTCTTCAGTCCGTGTAATTAAATTTTTTGCCGATCCCGAACATCAGAAGGACTTCCAACTGGAGCAACCGGTTTTAAAACGGCTGCAATACATTCAAAAACAATACAATACCGGTGCCGACTGGGTAGGTATATTAATGGCTGTATATAATGGTTTTGCCGCTATAATGGCTTTCCTGTTAATTGCAATGGCCAGGATAACAAATCGAAAAACAGTCCATTTCATCAGCCTTATAATAGGAGGCATAAGCCTTATATCTTTTTATTTCATCAGTAATCCTACGATGTTGATGGTCTCAGAATTGGGCATTGGGTTAGCGTGGGCAAGTATACTTGCTATGCCTTATGCTATCCTCACAGGGTCGTTACCACAACATAAAATGGGTACATACATGGGGATATTTAACTTTTTTATCGTAATCCCACAAATTCTGGCAGCTACTCTTCTTGGCTTCTTTGTGAAAAATATTGCCGGCGACCAACCCATTTTCGCACTGGTACTTGGAGGCGTATCTATGATGATTGCTGCAATAATGGTATTATTTGTGACAGATGTGGATGAAGTTTGATGATGATGATTACTTCAACACCACCATTTTTCTTACACCTATTATCTCGC
>JAUXII010000102.1 GCA_030621075.1 Lentimicrobiaceae bacterium | reverse complement strand
ATGGCTGCTCTTGTAGCATGCAATGCATCATCGAAACGATCTTTCTTTTCTTTCATTTCCATTTCACTGGCTGCGCCTACATAAATAACTGCAACACCTCCGGCCAACTTAGCGAGTCGTTCCTGCAATTTTTCTTTATCATAATCCGAGGTAGAACCTTCAATATGGGTTTTGATCTGGTTCACCCTTGCTTCGATAGCTGCTTTGTCGCCTTTACCACCTACGAGAGTAGTATCATCTTTGTCGATGGTTACTTTTTCAGCTTCGCCGAGATACGACAGATCAGCATCTTCCAGTTTATATCCTTTTTCTTCTGAAATTACTGTTCCTCCAGTTAAAACAGCTATATCTTCAAGCATTTCTTTTCTTCTATCGCCAAAACCAGGGGCTTTAACAGCGGCGATTTTTAGGGAACCTCTTAGTTTATTAACAACCATAGTTGCCAGTGCTTCTCCATCCACATCCTCAGCAATAACCAATAAAGGGCGACCTGATTGGGCAACCTTTTCAAGAATTGGAAGCAAATCTTTCATAGTAGATATTTTCTTATCATAAATAAGAATATACGGGTTTTCAAAAGCTGTTTCCATTTTTTCAGTATCAGTAACAAAGTAGGGAGATATATAACCTCTGTCGAACTGCATACCTTCAACAACTTTAACAGTTGTTTCAATGCCCTTAGCCTCTTCAATAGTGATTACCCCTTCTTTCTTAACTTTACCCATTGCTTCAGCAATAAGTTTACCAATCGATATGTCGTTGTTAGCAGAAACTGAAGCAATCTGTTCAATTTTTTCAATACTATCACCTACCTGTTTAGTTTGCTTTTGAAGGCTCTTGATGACAGCAACCACAGCTTTGTCGATACCTCTTTTCAAGTCCATCGGGTTGGAACCGGCAGTTACATTTTTCAATCCGGTTGTAATAATTGCCTGTGCGAGTATTGTTGCAGTGGTTGTACCGTCTCCGGCAATATCACTGGTTTTCGAGGCTACTTCTTTAACCATTTGAGCGCCCATATTCTCAACAGCGTCTTCCAGTTCAATTTCCTTTGCAACTGTTACACCATCCTTGGTTATAATAGGTGCCCCATATGATTTATCGATAATAACATTTCGTCCTTTGGGCCCTAACGTTACTTTTACTGCATCTGATAATGCATCAACTCCTTTTTTCAAGGCAGTTCTTGCTTCTAAATCAAAAATAATATCTTTTGCCATTTTATTATGTTTTTGTTTTTGTTAGAATAAACGTTTAATAATTTTTTAACTAATTACCTGTTAGATAATTGCAACAATATCTGATTCGCGCATGATCAGATATTCTTTCTGGTCAAGTGTGATCTCAGTACCGGCATATTTACTATACAATACCGTATCACCAACTTTTACTGTTAACGGTTCATCCTTTTTCCCGGATCCAACAGCTACAATTATCCCTTTTTGTGGTTTTTCTTTAGCTGTATCAGGAATAATAATGCCACCAATTGTTTTTTCTTCGGCGGATGCCGGCTCAATCAGCACTCTGTCAGCTAATGGTTTAATCTTAATCTTTGTCATATTTAGTATAGTTTAATGTAAAAAAATAAAATTTAATAACATCACATTGTTTTTGCATATTTCATGCCAATCCCTATAAAACAAAAAAATGTCAGAATAATATGACATTCTGACATTTTCAAACCCATTGGATCTATTTTATACAGTCTATTCTTCAGGCGGCAACTGATAATCAACAGGGACAGCCCCTGATCGATCTTCCTCTGCCATCCGCTGGATTTCACTTTGTTGTATCTGGCTATCAGCAACATTCCGCGGAATAGCTAATATAGTAGCTAAACTGAAAACAAGTAAAACGACAGCCAGCGTCCAGGTGGTCTTCTCCAGAAAATCAGCCGTCTTTCTTGCACCCATAAACTGATTAGAAGATGCAAAATTAGAAGCCAATCCGCCCCCTTTAGGATTCTGGACAAGAACAATCAAACCAAGTAGTATACTGGTTATAATGATTAATACGACAAGTAAAACATATGATCCCATTTCTATATATTGTTAGTTTTGAATAAGTTATAACCTTACTTCTCTAAATTTTCAATTAGGGCTGCAAAGTAACCACTTTTTTTTGGAAATTTCAAACTTAAAAACTTATAAATTTTAATTGCATTCTCAATATTGCCCTGATCGACATATATCCTGGCAAGGGTTTCGGAAGCAATTTCTTCGTTAAACGTGATACTTTTTTTTGCCATCCTGACCGGATCAAAAAATTCTCCCTTAGAGGGTTTTAACCTTGGTTTGTCATTAATAAATTTTTCAATGAGCTTGTCTTTCGCCCTACGATCTTCATCTAATAGGATGGGGTGGGGTTCATCACCTAATTCCCGTTGGATATCATAAACCGGTCTAATGCTGAGCCTATCGGCCTGAAGCTCATAAATAAGCTTTTTCATTTCACCGATCAGTTCTAAACCAACTTCTGTCGATTCGCCTTCTTCTTTACTAACAGTTTCTTTTATGGGTTTCTCGTCAATAGAAACCGGAACACCTGATATGAATTGTTTAAGTTTTTTTCTGTTATGAGCATAGGCGGCTGTGACCCTTAGCTGGTGATTAAACTGAATACTATTTTCATTATTCAAATTCCTGGCTAATAGCAAATAGGTAGTCTGACAGTAAGGAAATTCTTTTATCAGCTCTTCAAGCAAAGAAATGCTCTGGTCATCCAATTTTTCAGGGTGAATAATAAACTCTTCAAACTGTTGACGGTTCATTGAAAAACAAGTTATGGTATTACCAGTTAATTATAGCTCTGTTAAAAATATCTATTACAATCTGTTCGTTTATTAGTCCAATCAAAATATCTTCAACAGAAGCAAGATCTCTTGAGCTATCATAATCCTCAAAGCGTGAAAAGCTAGACTCAAAGTTTTGGGTCTCATCAACCGTATTGATAAACTTAACTTTAATGGTGATGGTCAGCCTGTTTAGGGCAGCAGTTTCATTCCCTTTAATAGCAATAGGTTTTGTTGAATACCCAATAATGGTACCCGACAGTTGGAGGTCGCCATTATCCGGTATCAAATCCAGGTTGGCCTCAGAAATGAATTTATCCTTTAATGCATCTGTAAATGTTTGGCTTAGAGTAGCTTGAATTAATGGGGCTTTATTGGGAAAATAATCAATTGAAACCGTTTTCACCTCAGGCGACACAGATGCTCCAGAGAATGAATAGACCCCACATGCCGAATATAAAGTGATATAAACAAATAAAATAATATAAATTACACCTTGTTTCATTATAAGCTGTTGTGTTATAATCTGTGATTATCTTATATCGTACTCTTTTATTTTACGATACAATGTACGTTCAGATATTCCCAGTTCTTTTGCAGCATTTTTCCTTTTCCCATTATGCTTTTCCAGTGCTTTCCTGATCATATCCATTTCTTTTTTTTGCAATGATAAGGATTCTTCCAGGACCTCAGGATGCTGTACCGGCCCCGAAGAATGCTCCAGTTGTTCCGGTTGAATCTGAACCTGTGGGCTTTCAAACTCAGCTGGTTCAAGGTCATAATGAAGTTGCTTGAGGAGTTGAGCACTATTTTCCTGCAAATCCTGTGAAATGCCGTCAGTTGTCATGATATCAGTTACCAGTTTTTTCAAATCATTGAGATCCCTCTTCATATCAAACAATACCTTGTATAACAGATCTCTTTCTGAAAATTCGTTTTTCCCCTTGTCCCTTGAATACAACACCGGAAGTTCGCTGTACTGCGTTTCAGGGATGTACTTTTTGAGGGTTTCGACATTCAACAGTCGATTTTCTTCAATAATTGATATCTGTTCAGTAATATTTTTTAGTTGCCGCACATTTCCCGGCCACCTGAAATTCATCAGGTAATTAGTAGCTTCATCATCTAGTTTCAATGAGGGCATACGGTAACGATCAGCAAAATCAGTGGAAAATTTTCTGAAAAGCAAAACAATATCTTCTTTACGCTCGCGCAACGGGGCAACAAAAATAGGCACGGTATTTAATCTATAATACAAATCCTGCCTGAATTTACCCTCCCGTATAGCATCAAGAAGTACAATATTGCTGGCTGCAACAATCCGAACATCCGTTTTAATAACTTTTGATGAGCCTACTTTAATAAACTCACCACTTTCCAGGACCCTGAGTAAGCGGACTTGTGTTGACAGGGGCAATTCAGCTACCTCATCCAGGAAAATAGTCCCCCCGTTTGCCACCTCAAAATATCCTTTTCGGGATTCATGAGCTCCTGTGAAGGAGCCTTTTTCATGACCAAACAATTCCGAGTCGATGGTGCCCTCGGGAATGGCTCCACAATTAACTGCAATATATTGTCCGTGCTTACGAGGGCTCAACTGATGAATGATTTTGGGGAAAACTTCCTTACCTGTTCCGCTTTCTCCAGTTATCATTACCGTAATATCAGTAGGAGCAACCTGGCTGGCAATATCAATAGCCCTGTTTAATAACGGTGAATTGCCAATAATACCGAATCGAAGCTTAATTGATTGAACATCCATAGTGCTTTTCCTTCTTTATACTCATAATCATGATCAAAATAACCGTGTCTCATGATTTTTACACCATCAAAAGTACAAATTTTCTCAATCTTGCTTGATTTTCTCATTAGATTATTAAGAAAACAAGGGTGTCTTAAAGGTCACTCCTTTTATGTTCTCACAGATACCACAGATTTTCACAGACCCATTAAGGGTCTAATATTGCGATAATTAGAATAACGACAAATCTGTGTTTATCAGTGAAATCTGTGAGAATATTACTTTTGAGACAGCCACAATATAAAGAATATAATATGTTTAAATGAAAAAAAATAATTGATATCTTTGAAATTGATATGAGGATTAATCTATTTTCTTCTTTAAAACTCCAGGTATTAGTTATCTTCCTGGCTATTATTGCTGTTTATCACCATATTCCGAATGCGCCGTTTCTTTGGGATGACGAAGTTATGATTGTTGGCAATAATTCTATCAAAGGAAAAACAAACGTAATTAAGATATTTACAACCGGTGCTTTTGGAGGATCTCTTGAATCTTCTTCTTTTTACCGGCCGGTTCAAATATTATCTTACTCATTAGATTACAAAATTGGGGGATTAAACCCAACAGGATATCATATCACCAATCTGCTACTGTTTTTTCTGAGTTGTGTTTTCTTGTTATTAACTTTAAGGAATCTGGGGTTTCGGACAGGACTCTCTTTTATCACCGTATTATTTTTTTGTATTCATCCTATTAATATTGAAAATGTT
>JAUXII010000019.1 GCA_030621075.1 Lentimicrobiaceae bacterium | reverse complement strand
GACTGTAAGGGGCTTTCATGCCCAATGCCCATGTTGAAAGTAGCGAAGGCAATGAAAGGTCTTCAATCAGGGCAAGTATTGGAAATGATCGGTACAGATCCTGGTACGAAGTCTGATTTGCCAAGATGGTGTGATAAGACAGGGAACACTCTTTTGGAGACATCAGAGTTACCCGGAGGCGTTTCTCGTTATATTATTAAAAAGAAGTAGGAGATCTGAAAAATGTCAGAATCAGAAAAAAATAGAAGCATTCTAGGTGGACTGTTTAATACTTTTTTTTCGAAGCATTGGCCGGTTTGGGTTGGAGGCATTGTCCTTGGACTTTTAAATATACTTCTTTTTGTTGTTAAGAGCCCATGGGGTGCCAGTGGAGGTATTAATAACTGGGGTGAAAACTTTTATTCAATGGTTGGCGCCCTGGGAATGGAAAATGCCACACCTCTTACATCTAGTTTATACGGAATGCTCTGCCTTTTATTGGTAATAGGGTCCTTTGCAGGGGCCCTTTTTTCGAAGGAGTTTGCCTTACGAATACCTCCCAAAGGAGAGTTGCTGAAAGGTCTTATTGGTGGTAGCCTGATGGCTATTGGTGCTACCATTGGTTTGGGCTGTACTATTGGCTCTTTCTTTAGTGGTATACCCGCATTATCCGGTGGTGCAATCATATTTACCATCGGGCTGTTTATTGGAGTTATTATTGCTTTGAAGTACCTGATGTGGGAAATGGAGAAGTTCCCTGGTTTTAGTATGGGAAAGAGCTATACTTTTTTGGCAGTTTCCTCTGATAAAGGAGCCTGGCAAAAATGGTTAGGATTGATTGTTTTCATCATTATGATCGTGGTTGCAATTTCATATTCAGAAAGCAATCCGACCATGATGTGGTTTGTTGTAATTAGCTTTTTAATGGGATTAATTTCTCAACGATCACGCTTTTGCATTGTTAAGGGTTTTAGGGATCCTTTCATGACAGGTGAAGCTGATGGATCAGTAGGTGTGATGGCTGGATTGGTTGTTGGCCTTTTTGGCTTTACCATAATTAAGTTTTTAGGTGTTAATGCAGGTGATTTATCACTAAGGAGCGTTGAAATGACCTGGGTTTTTCCGCATTTCTGGGTGCGTGCTGCAATTGGTGGATTAATATTTGGAGTTGGCATGACCGTTGCCGGTGGCTGTGCTGTCGGGACTTTATGGAGAGTTGGTGAAGGGCAGATTAAATTATGGGCTTCTGCCATTGGATTCTTGCTCGTTTCTCCAATTTCCAAGAAATTTATTGTGCCTCCTATTGTCAAAATTATTCCTCCTGAAATGAGGTTTAAGAATTTTTTGCCGGATTACATAGGGTATTTGGGAGCATTTGCTTTTATGCTTGCTCTGATACTTGTTTGGTATGTTTTTGTGAAATGGAATGAGAAAACAGGAAGGTTTAGTGCCTATTAAAATCCGAACAGCTGACAATGTGTAAGTCAATTATTTTAAAGAAAAAATTATGAAGAAATATCGTTTTATTAACTTAATAATCATTCCTTTCATCTTTTTATGGAGTTGTAATGCTGTTTATGAAAATGGAAAGGAAATGGCAGCAAGTTCGCAAACCAGGATCGATCAGATAACAGTTGCTGAGTTGAACGAGAAAATGCTCGGCGAAGAGGAGTTTCATCTGATAGATGTTCGTCAGCCCAAAGAGCTTAAAAAGGGGTATATAAATCAGGATTTTGATTACGACGATTACCTGGAGCCTGTTAATATTTCAAGGGGATTGCTGGAATTTCGTATCGCTGACGCCGGTTTTTGGGAAAATTATTATGAAGAATTACCGGAAAAAGAATCTACCGAAATCATCGTTTATTGCAAAAGTGGAGGACGGAGTGCTTTAGCAGCTGAAACACTGATGCAACTTGGATACAAAAAAGTAAAAAGCCTTGCCGGCGGTTATGATGCCTGGAACCCGGATCATGACGATGCAGCTGTGAAAGAAGAATCATCAGGATGCGGTGGCTAACAGTAATTGAATATTATTAAGAGTAAATTATTAATTATTTATAAATATAAAATTGAATTTAAATGGAAAAATTGTTGAAGTATTTTTTGTTGATTGCTATTTTACCAATGTTTGTTTTGGTTAGTTGCGAAAGGGATGCCCCTGATCCGCCTCCAACTAGTTTTGAAGTCCTTAAAAATTATTTGGTCGCTCAAAATTTAGATTTAAATAATATGCTGGATGGTTGGATTACTGCTGCAGATGCAGTCCACGGAAAAGGAATTAGTGACTATTATATTATGGATATTCGTTCAAGTGGTGATTATGATACATTGGGTCATATCGAGGGGGCAGTAAATTGTACATTTGGAAGCATTGTTGCAGATGCTGCAAATGCTACGAAACCTATTTTAGTTGTGTGCTATACCGGTCAAACAGCTGGTCATGCTGTTATTGCATTACGGCTATCCGGATATACTGATGCTAAAGTGTTAAAATTTGGAATGTGTTCCTGGAATGAGCATTTTGCAGGACCCTGGAATAATAACACCGGAAATGAAGCCATTGGAAATGCCAATTGGGCAACACCTCCCGGAGATATTTCTGACCCAATTGTTTATGCTGATGAGCCAACCTTCACTACATCTTTCACAACCGGAGGGGATATTTTGAAAGAAAGAGTTGATTTCATGATTGCTAACGGATTTCAGGGAATCGTTTGTGCTGATGTTCTGGATAATCCAACTCAGTTTTTTATAACTAATTATTGGGCGGCAACTGATGTAGATCTTTATGGTAATATTAAATCAGCTTACCGCATTAATCCTTTAACCCTGGCAGGTGGGGAGTACAAAAACCTGGATGTAGCTGAAACAATTGTGACTTATTGCTGGACAGGCCAGACATCTTCAATGATTACAGCTTATTTAAATGTATTGGGCTATAACGCAAAAAGCCTGAAGTTTGGAACTAACGCTATGATCCATGATAATCTTGAAAGCCACAAGTGGACTGTTGACACGCCAATGGGTTATGAATATGTGACAACCAAATAGGCATCAATATTTTAGTTTATAATTATTATTAATTAGGAAACAAGGTGATCGGTTACCTTGTCTCCTCAACAAAAAAACGAAGAGATGAAAACAATAATAAAAATTTGCTTACTAGCTGTAGTTATTGCCTTTATGGCACCTTCACAATCACTTGCTCAGGGATGTGTTGAAGGCGGTTCTGATGAGGGTGTTAATGTAGTAGGCTATGTTCAACCCGAATGGAATTATAATTTTGATGGTGTTGACAAGAATGGCGGAAGCATTGATAATGAAAACAGCTTCTATTTTCGCAGAGCACGTATAGGTGTTGTTGGGAATATTCCTTACGACATTAGCTACTATGTAATGGCAGAATTAAGTCCAATGCTTGGCGGGCCATATCTGTTAGATGCATTTGTTTCTTATACTCGTTTGGGACCTTATGCCAAAATTTCTGTCGGGCAGTTTAAATCTCCATATACCATGGAATTAAATACACCCTGCCATGCGCTTCATACTATTTGGCGCTCCAGGGTGGTAAGAGAGTTAGCATCGCCTTTTCGGGATATCGGTTTGATGATATCAGGCGGTACTGCTTCCCTGCCCATTTTTGGCCTGGAAAATGAAAATTTAATATCCTACCAGTTTGCCATTTTGAATGGTACAGGGATGAATGAATGGGATAATAATACGAAGAAAGATGTAGTAGGCCGTTTGGTCCTGGCGCCGGTTAAATACATTAAAATCGGAGGTAGTTTTAGGTTTGGAAAACAAAAACCAGCCAAAGCTGGTATGGATGACGACACCAGAACAAGATATGGTGCTGAGCTGGAAATCAAGATCAAAGATTTTCTTTTACAGGCCGAATATTTGTATGGTATGGATAAAGGATCAAGCCTGGTTGGTGGAGGTTGTGGAAGTGAGCCAACTGTTGTACTGGGAGATTTTGAAAAAAGCGGTTTGTATGTTCAGGCAATGTATATGACATCAATCGGGCTTCAACCTGTAGTAAAATATGAATGGTATGATTCTGATTGGGCTATAGGTGATAATGCAACATACACAACAACAATCGGGTTGAATTATTTTCTGAATGATTGGTCGAGGATTCAGGCTAACTATATGATAAACGAAAATAAAAATATTACAAGTGACTTTTATCAAAGTAAATTCTTAATACAGGTTCAAGCTAAGTTTTAATAAATGTTAATTTTTTAAGAAATGAAAAGGAAAAAAATATTATTTGGATTATCATTCATACTGATATTACTCGGACTGGATGTTTTTGGACAAACCCTGATCTCTGCTAAAGAGTTAAAAGGAATGATTAATGATGAAAATGTGGTTATTGTCTCAGCCAGAAAGGCAGAGGATTATAACAAATCACATATTACCAATGCGGTTAATGTTTACCCGTTCGACTTGTATAAACCGGGTGACATCAAAGGCTTGTTGCAAACACCGGCAGAAATGGCTACTGTTTTTGGATCAAAGGGTATCAGTGATTCGAAAATCATTGTCGTGTATGATGGTGCAAAAGGTGTGTTAGCCGGAAGGCTCTTTTGGATATTTGATTATTTGGGTTGTGAAGATGTCAGAATTCTTGATGGACAACTTGGTGCCTGGAGAAAGGCCAGGGGCCCTCTCACTAAGAACAAGACGGAAAAAGATGCAGTAACATTCAGTTATACTCTTGAGGAAAGTTTTATTGTTTCAACAGATGACGTTAAGAGTTACTTGAATAACCCCCAGGTTATCCTGGTCGATACCCGTAGTAAAGCTGAATTTGATGGTGAAAAGGGTGAAATCACCAGAAAAGGACATATTCCGGGTGCCATTCATTTTGAATATAAAAATGTTGTAGCTGAAAATGGCATGCTGAAGAAGAAAGAGGAGTTGCAGTCAATAATAACTGATGCAGGGATCACTCCTGATAAAAAGGTTATTTTATATTGCGAGACCAGTAACAGGGCCGGTATTGTATTTTTTGTTTTGAAATACCTGCTAGATTATCCTGATGTGGCAGTATATGATGGCGCTTTATACGAATGGGTAGCTGATTCATCAAATCCGGTTGAATAAACTTTTATGAGATTAAAATATAAATATCATGAGGAATAATAGAAAAAGTATCCTTTTTTCCGGCCGCAGCCTGATCATCCTTTCTTCAATATTGTTGGTAATGCTTGCTGGTTGTAACAGAAGTGTTAAGCAGGAAAGCCTGGATGAAATGATAGCCAAAGCTATCTCTTCAGCAGATCTGATAAGCGTGGATGATTTCAAGCATTTGTCAGAACAGCATGGAAATTTTGTTTTGATTGATTGTCGTGAAGAGGAAGAATTTATTGCAGGCCACATTCCGGGTGCAATGAATATTCCACGGGGAACCCTGGAATTTTCCAACAGGATATCGAACCGGAGAGATTTAATTTTTATTTATGCTGACAATAATGAACGTGGGGCTTTAGCTGCAGCATCATTAAAAAAACTTAAGTACAAACATGTTAGCTTAATAGAAGGAGGTATGGATGGTTGGTTGAATAGCTATCCTGACCTTATCGAAACCGGGCCTGAAGCAACCGGACAGGCTGATCCGGCTGAAGTTGAAGAGGAAAGTGGTGGTTGCGGTGGATGATGAAGATAAAAGATAAATGATAAAAGATAAAAAATAAATGATTTAAATAAAAGGAGGAAAAAAAATGGCAAAAATGACAATGGCTCTCTTTTCAGGGAGCGTAGATAAATTAACAGCAGCCGGTGTTATATTGAGTGGCGCTGCGGCTGATGATATGGATGTTGAAGTTTTTGTGCTCTTAATGGGTGCACGGGCTTTTATTAAAGGAAAAAAGACCGAAAGTATCGCAGAACTACCGGAACATAAAGAGGAGTTTTTAAAAGCATTGGAAGATTTTAATATTCCATCCTGGCAGGATTTTTTCGAGCAGGCTAAAGAGCTCACCAATGTTAAGATTTACATCTGTAGCCTTGCCGGTAAAATATGGGGTGGCGAGAAGATGGATGATTTTATTGATTTGGTAGATGATATTTGTGGGATCGGTGAATATGTCTCTTCTGCACAAGAAGCAGATGTACACTTATTTATTTAATTTTTTGTTGCAGGTACCATGTTGCGCGTAATATTTATCTAATATTGCACTTTGTGCTTTTTTTTGATCATTCAAAATTTACTTTTTTAAAATTGCTGTAACCAGTCACTTACAGCAATGTATTATCATTGGTAAAATAATAGTATTAATTAAATAATAGGAGAACTAAACATGACAACAGAAGAATTAAAAAATTTAAATGCCGATAAAGTAGTTGATGCACGTGGTACTTCATGTCCTGGCCCACTACTGGCTGCAAAAAAAGGAATTGGTGAACTTGACTCCGGCCAGATAATGGAAATATTATCTACCGATGTTGGCACAAAACGTGATATTCCAAAATGGGCCAACAAAAAAGGCCATGACTACCTGGGTGATTATGAAGATGCCGGCTTTTTCAGAGTTTTCATGAAGAAAAAATAATTATAAAAAATTTCACTGGAGCATTATCAAAATCTAATCCCTTTTAGAAGTCTGATCGTTTCGAGTGGGTTTTTGGAAGAAAAGATAGTGTTACCCGCCACCAGAACATTAGCACCTGCTTTTATTAATTCTGGTGCATTTTCAAGTGTGACGCCACCGTCAACTTCGATCAGGGCAGATGAATGATTATTGGCGATCATGTTACGAAGTTTGTGAATTTTTTGATATGTGTTTTTAATGAATTTTTGTCCGCCAAAACCCGGATTTACAGACATGACTGTAACGAGGTCAATTTCGGAGATGATCTCTTCCAACAAATGAACACTCGTATGCGGATTAAGAACAACACCAGCTTTTGAGCCATATAATTTTATTGCCTGAATAGTTCTGTGAAGATGAGTACAAGCTTCATAATGCACACTGATCAGATCAGCACCGGCCTCTTTAAACTGCTTGATATACCGGTCAGGGTCAACAATCATTAAATGAACATCAAGCGGTTTATCAGCATATTTCTTAATAGATTTAATAACAGGGAACCCAAAGGAAATATTTGGGACAAATACACCATCCATTACATCTATATGAAACCAATCGGCATCGCTGATGTTAACCAGCTCAATATCTTTAATAAGGTTTGAAAAATCGGCTGAAAGAAGAGAAGGGGCTATTAAGTGTTGCATAGCTTTACAGTTTCCGCTAACCTATCCCAGGTATGTTTTAAGTATTTTACTTCGTGAAGTATGTTTAAGGCGCCGGATGGCTTTTTCTTTTATTTGCCTGACCCTTTCCCGTGTTAGGTCAAACCTCTCTCCAATTTCTTCAAGTGTCATAGGGTGGCTCTGATTTAATCCAAAATAGAGTTTGATTACATCAGCCTCACGAGGTGTTAGTGTTGAGATGGCCCGGCTTATTTCCTTTTTAAGCGAGTCATACATTAATTTTGTTTCAGGGGTAGGCCCTTCATCGTTTCTCAGGACATCATACATGTTGTTGTCTTCATCCTGGATCAGGGGTGCGTCCATTGAAACATGCCTTCCGGCATTTTTCATGGATTCCTTAACTTCATTCTCTGTTATCTCGAGGAGATTGGCAATTTCATTGACGTTTGGCGCCCTTTCATATTTTTGCTCAAGCTTTGCGTAAGCTTTATTGATTTTGTTGATAGATCCGATTTTATTTAAAGGCAATCGAACGATCCTGGATTGCTCGGCTAGCGCTTGTAAAATAGATTGTCGTATCCACCAAACAGCATAAGAGATAAATTTAAATCCACGTGTTTCATCAAAGCGCTGTGCAGCTTTTATCAATCCCAGGTTGCCTTCATTGATCAGGTCAGGCAGGCTAAGTCCCTGGTTTTGATATTGCTTGGAAACAGAGACAACAAAACGCAGATTAGATTTGGTAAGCTTTTCAAGGGCTAATTTATCCCCTTGTTTAATACGTTGGGCTAAAGCAACTTCTTCGTCTGCAGATATAAGGTCAACCTTACCGATTTCTTGTAAGTACTTATCCAAAGAGGCTGTTTCTCTGTTGGTAACTTGCTTGGTAATTTTAAGTTGCCTCATAAAACTTAATTAGTTTAACATGTGATTTAGATAATAATTGCAGAAATTATACGAAGATTGAATCAAATTGTTACAGGTTATTATTGTCTATCAGGTTTTTTAAGCAAAATTTTCCTGGATAGTTTCAGTTTGCCTGTTTTTCTGTCAATATCAATCAATTTCACCTCTATTTTATCACCAACCTTCAATACGCTTTCAACATTTTCTACTCTTTTCCAATCTATTTCTGAGATATGCAGAAGCCCATCTTTACCTGGTAATATTTCGACAAATGCACCAAAAGAGGTAATGTTTTTTACTTTTCCCTCATAAATTTCTCCAATTTCCGGAACAGCAGTTATTGCCCGGATCTTTTCTTGTGCAGCCTCGATGGATGATTTATCTACTGCCACAATATCAATAATGCCAAAGTCCCCAACTTCCTCAATAACAATTTTTGTATTGGTTTCGCTTTGGAGTTCCTGGATTATTTTACCACCAGGGCCAATGATAGCTCCAATATATTCTTTTGCTACGGTCATTTGAACAATGCGCGGGACGTGAGGTTTGTAATCTTCACGTGGTTCCTGGATTATTTCCGCCATTTTATCAAGAATGTGCAATCTTCCTTGCTTTGCTTGTTCAAGGGCTTCTTCAAGAATGGTATAAGAAAGGCCATCAACTTTTATGTCCATCTGGCAGGCAGTTATTCCGTCGCGTGTGCCTGTAACTTTGAAATCCATATCACCCAGGTGATCTTCCAACGGCAGCACCTCAATGGCCTCAAGTCGGATGCCAAGCGGTCTTAGGAAG
>JAUXII010000192.1 GCA_030621075.1 Lentimicrobiaceae bacterium | reverse complement strand
GTCACCTACTGGATAATCACCTTCTTATATGCCACGTTTCCGTAACTTTCAAATCTAACCAGGTACATCCCTTTCGGTAAAGTTGAAACATTTATCCTAATCTCTTTTTGTCCATCTGGAATGATTAATTCCTTTACTTTTCTACCATAAAGATCAAATATTTCCAGGAATTTTTCACCTGCTGACTGCCGGCTGCCGACTGTCAACTGATCACTAGCCGGATTGGGAAAGATAACAAACAGATCATTAGGCAGATTGGATTCAGAAATACCAATCCCTTCATCCAGTATCAGTTTCCATGTTTCCCAGCTATCACGCATATCTGTTCCATCACTTGCTTTCACCATCCAATAGAGGGTGTCGTCTTCGCAAAACCCTGAAAGGTTGACTGTATAAGTTATTTCAGAAATATTCAGAATAGATGTATCACAACTCTCAGAGAAGATTCTTAATTCATAGTTGATGGAATTATTGTTGTCAGGATCTGTTGAAGGCGACCAGACAAATGTAACAATACTGTCGAGGAGGGTAGAGTCATTGCCGGGTGAGATCAGATGAAATACGGTAGGTGGAACATTGCCATCCTGAATAATGGTGATGCTTTGATCAATTTCAATGTTATAGACCATTTGCATCATGCCACTTGGCCAGCGGACAAGCAAGCTGTCAACCTGGTCATCATTCCCCAGTCCAAAATGTGCCCGGAGATCATCCTGGCATCGGGCACCGCGGCCACCATTCATCTCGCGAATTGTCACATTTTCTCCGTTATAAAGAGTTATCCTCGACCCGATTCCGTTTGTGTTGTCAAAAATTCCCTGAAGTTGTACGTCAAGGTAATGATTTGTATTGTATCCGTCGTTACGAAGTAATTGAACTGAATAGGAATGCCCGCTGATCAAAACATCCTGATCTCCATCATGGTCATAATCGGCCCAGCTAATACCAAATCCGTCCTGAGGATCCTGAATATTCCAGTCAGTTGCCACATCAGTAAAAGTTCCATCACCGTTGTTTTTAAATAGCATATTTGGCTCAATATGGTTCGTGGTAAACAAATCCAAAAGCCCATCGTTGTCAAAGTCAACCCATGCACTTGTCCTGGCATCGCCATGGTCGGCCACCCCTGCATCATAGGTTACATCCTCAAATGTTTCATCACCGAGATTTTTGTATAAATTATTTCTGTTGGCTTGAATGTTTGAGATGTATAAGTCCATGTATCCATTTTGATCGTAATCCCCCCACGATTGCGAAACCCCATTGTCAAAATCAGCCACATGAGCCGAAAAAGAAATATCATCAACATCTTCACCCGCCAGATTCAGATAAAGCCTGTTGGCTGTTCCATAATTACTGCAGTAAATATCGGTAAAACCATCATTGTTCATATCGGCAGCGGAAGCAGATATTCCTGATGGGTCGTGAAAACCCATGCCTGCAGCCGACTCGATAAAATCGCCATTTCCGTCATTCAAATACAATAACGGATAAGCGCCGGTATTACAAAAAATATCAATGTCTCCATCACCTTCAAAGTCTAACCAGATGGCGCGATCGATAGCTGTTTGGCCAGTAAAAGCAGACTGAAAGCCATTACCCTGTAGATTCCGGTAAATCGTAACAGGTATACTCATGTTAAGAGAAGCGATCAGTAGATCATCATAGCCGTCTTTGTCAAAATCAGCCACAGCAACCGAAGCAGGGTCAGTACCGGAAAGGCCGGTACTTGAAATGATATCCGTAAAAGATCCATCTCCGTTATTTTCGAAGAAAAAAGCAGATTGATCCGTATTTCCATAAAAATCCTGCCACCCGTCGTTGTTGTAGTCAAGCCAAACGACCGTTTGTCCGGGAGCATTCGATAAATTAATCCCTGATTCGTTTGTAACATTTGTAAATGTTTCGGACTGAATAAACAGTTCCTCAAGAATAACAAAATCTAATTTGTCGGCTACATGCAGGTAGTTTGTTAAGGGGGAAACTGAAATTTGGGAAGCGCTTCCGGATGTATTATATGTTCCAAGGCTAACGGGTATTCCGGGAGTACTGACATCTATTATTTCAATGTAGCCATTTTCAAGTGACACATATGCAATTGTCCCCGAAACAGTAATTATCCTGGCTGGGAATGTTGTAAATATTTGAGAAACAGGGATGATGGGACTTCCTGAAATATCCAGGATAACCAATCCGTTCTCACCATCGGCAACATAGGCATAATCTCCAGCCACATCAACACTGAAGGCAAGGCCGTCAGTATCGTACCATGATTGAAACAGTGGTTGTCCGGGATTGGTAATGTTATAAATATGAAGGCCCTGATCCCCTGCTGCGACAAAGGCATTATCAAGGTCAGGCACCTTTATTCCAAAAGCATTTCCACCGAGGATGGATACATTTCCAATTAGTTCAAGCTCTTCATTATCATAAGAGAATACTTTCAATTTTGTTTTATCTGCTATATACAGATTGTTGTTTAATGCCGACATACTTTTTGATGCTATTATTCCAAATGAAAGATCAAGCGGATAATCATAAACAAGGTATGGATTTTTCACATCCGAAATGTTAGCCAGATATAATTTGTTGGTTTTATATGGAATTGTGCCTTCCTTAAGCGCCCTGATAAAAGCATAATCACTTCCATCTGTCGTAATATCGTAAACCGATGCGGGAACTTCAAGCGTAGCAACCAGAATCGTATTGTCGGCATCTGTAACATCTAAAAATCTTACATAACCATTATGGCTTTCAGTGAGATTGTCCTGCCCGACAAGGGCATATTCAAAACCACCTTGTTCGAACAGGCAGGATGCAAGGCTTTCACCTGACAAGGATTGGATTTCACTAATTGGCTCCGGTGTATCGGGGCTTGAAATATCAAAGATATGCACGGTGTAACCATTTCCGTTTTCTTGCCAGTGGTCAAGGAAAAATGCATAATCATCGCTCAACTGCCCAATATTGTAGCGTTTATTGAATGGGTGATTAGCAGATATATAAATTTCTACAGGATCAATGGGGTTAGAAATGTCGAATAACCCCCATTTCATCGTTTGGTGTGCCACACACATTATATCGCCATCTATTTTTACATCATAATTGGATGAGCCAAGAGGTGTATCCTGATATTGCAGCGTCGGATTAAAAGGATCAGAGATATCATATATACACAATGCAAGTGATGAGGCTGCATACAAATAGTTGTCCTTTTTGTCAAAATTTCCCCAAAACGATCCTCCTGTATTAAAATTAATTTGGTTTTCCAATTGGAGGTCTGTCGGGTCGTTGTAATTTATCGAAAAAAGTGTGAGCATATTTCCGTAATACAAAGCATTTTCCGTAAGCAGTGTTCCGGCAGTTTTTAAGCTACCTGGTGCAAAATAAAGGTAATCGGTTTCAAAAGGAGCTTCAGGATCGGTTATGTTGTAAGAATAAACCCCTTCTCCTACTCCGAGAAACACATAATCTCCACTGATTTCAATATCTTGTACTTTTTCAATAATTTCTGTAAAACTTACCAACTGAGGATCAGATGGGTCGGCTATGGAAATAATGCTAAACCCAATCCAGTCAGCAACGTATACATAATTGTCGTGTATTACAAAATTTGAAGAAGACCCCGGAGTTCCAACCCTGCCAATAAGCGTAGGATTTAAAATATCCGTAACATCATAAATTTCGAACC